>JANOFA010000567.1:0-7585 GCA_031413355.1 Gemmatimonadota bacterium
AAGACCCCGGGCCTGTCGGTTGAAAACCCCACGCTGCCGCAGACACGCCTGCAACCCCGCGAAGCCCCACCGCCTTTGCTGGCGGCACTGCCTTATGCAGCCCGGTTCGACTCTCGACGATGGGCTTCCCCGCTTCCGCCAGCAGGGCGCTCACCGTCGGCGCGACCTATCCCGCTGTCTTTCTTGGCCCTAACTGGAGCGGTTCCGACCCAGTCGCCTACTTCAGCTCCCGTGGCGGCGAGCTCGCCAAGCCGGATCTCGTCACGCCGGGACTCGCGTTTTCCACGGTGCCGCGCTGGAGCACCGGAGGTGAGCAGAAGGGCGGGACCAGCATGGCCTCACCCCACGCCGCCGGCCTGGCCGCGCTGCTGGTGTCTGGCCTGACACAGGAGAAGCGCCCGGTCGACGCACGGCAGATCCGGCAGGCGCTGATGGTCACCGCCCGCCCGATCCCCGGAGCCACCTTTCTCGACGACGGCACCGGCCAGCCCGACGTCGGGGCGGCGTGGCGCTGGCTCGGAACCCCACACCAGATTCCGGACATTGCCGTGCGGGCTCGCGACCATGGCGTCAGCGCGGCGTGGCGCCTCCGTCCGCCTGGCACGCAGGGCGACACCACCCAGATATTCGACCTCATTCAGGCAGTCGGGGGTCCGGCCGCCGAGCTGACCTTCCGTTCGAGTGCAGGCTGGCTCCGTGCACCAGGCGGTGTGCGTACGAGCGCTGGCGCCACCACGTCAGTAACCCTGAGCCTGCAGGCCTCTGCCCTGGCGACGCCGGGCCTGCACGTCGGCGTCGTCTCCGGCTGGACCAGTGACACGCTCGCCGGCCCGGTCGTTCGCCTCATCACCAGCGTGGTGGTGCCCGATACCGGCGCCAGTTTCACGGCGGACATGGGGGAAGTGCCCGCGGGCGGCGAGGCCCGCCGGTTCTTTACCGCGCAGGCGGGGCGGCCCTTTGCCGTGGCCTATGTCACGCGGGATGCCTCGCAGCAGGTCGCCGCCTGGTTGCATGAACCTGGTGGTCAGCCCTACCAGGAGGAGAACGGCATCAGTGCGGGGGCGGGAGAACAGGCCGGGGTGATTCTCGTCGATGCGCGGCAGGTCCGCGAGGGAATCTACGAAGCCATCGTCACCGCTCCGCCGCTCGAACCGGCCGCCGCGGCAATCGTCGTTCAGCACAGCCCACTCAGAATCAGCGCCAACCGGGCGTGGGATAGTATCGAGGTCCAGCTGGAGAACCTGTCGCCCGCAACGGTCGCAACGGAGCCGTTCGTGGTCCTGGTCGGCGCGGAGCGGACCGTTCGCGTGGTGGCCAACGGTAGCGACCGGCAGGGCATCCGTTTCGCCTTGCCTGACTGGGCGGTGCATGCGACCATCGATGTCAGCATGGATCCGGCCCAGTGGCCGCGATTCACCGATTTCGGTGTGACCCTCCTCGACGGCACCGGGCGTCAGCTTGGCAAGTCGCCACTCAACTACGCCACCGGCCGCCTGCAGGCCGACCTGCCACCAGACCGGAACGGCACGGCGGAACTGGCGCTTTTCCCCGGCTTCGCGGACGCCACCGGCGACCTGCGCTGGACCGCCGATCTCTCGATTCGGCTCTACACCGATTCCGCCCACGTGACCGCGATTCCAGGCGCCCCGCTCACCATTGAGCCCGGGCACACCGCCACGCTGTCACTCCCGCTCGGCGTGCCCCGACTCGCGCTGGGAGACGGCTTCTTCCCCCTGGGCATCGTCGTCGTGCCAGAGGAGGAAACCTGGACTCGCGAAGTACCGTTGCCCCCCACTCTCACCCCGCTCTCTCCATGACCGATCGTGTGGTTCGTGTCGCCGCCGGGCAGGGCTTCTGGGGCGACTGGCCCGAAGCGCCGGTCCGCCAGGTGCAGGGTGGTCCGATTGACTACCTGATGATGGACTACCTCGCCGAGGTGACCATGTCCATCATGCAGAAGCAGAAGTCCCGCGATCCGCAGCTCGGATACGCACGGGATTTTGTCCCGCTGATGGAGCGGATTCTCCCCGATATCGTCAAGCGCGGGATCCGGGTCACCAGCAACGCCGGCGGCGTCAATCCGCGCGCCTGCGCCGAGGCTGTGCGGGACGTGGCGCGGCGGCTGGGCTTGGGTGGCAAGCTGCGCATTGCCCTGGTGACAGGGGATGATCTGCTGCCGCGGATCGATGAGCTGTTGCAGAAGGGGCACCCGCTCACCGACATGGACAGCGGTCGGCCCCTCTCCGACATCCGCGACAAGGTGCTTTCCGCCAATGCCTACCTCGGCATGGCGCCGATGGTCGAGGCGCTGCGGCAGGGGGCCCATGTGGTCATCACCGGACGTGTCACCGACACTGGCCTCACGCTGGGCCCGTTGTTCCACGAGTTTGGCTGGTCGCCGGACGATTGGGACAAGGTGGCGGCGGGGACGGTGGCGGGGCACATCATCGAGTGCGGTGCGCAATCGTCAGGCGGCAACCTGCTGCGCGACTGGCGCAAGGTGAAGGGTCTGGCAAATCCCGGCTTCCCGATCGTGGAGGCCAGCGCCGACGGCAGCTTCGTCGTCACCAAGCATCCCGGCACCGGCGGTGTGGTGAACCTCGCAAGCGTCACCGAGCAGCTGGTCTATGAAATGGGCGACCCGAACACCTACATCACCCCGGATGGTATCGCCGACTTCACCAGCATCCAGCTCCGCGCGGCGGGGAAGGACCGGGTGCGGGTGAGCGGGATTCGCGGCCGGCCGCGCACCGATATGCTCAAAGTGTCGATTGCCTATTTCTACGGCTACAAGGCGGTCGGCACACTGGTCTACAGCTGGCCCGAGGCCTACGATAAAGCCAGGGCCGCCGACCGCATCCTCCGGGAACGGCTCAAGGACCTGGGCCTGGAGTTCGAGCAGATCCTGACCGAGTACGTGGGCGTTGATGCCACGCACGGGGCGCTGTCGGGCCCGCCCAGTCCGGATATCCCGGAGGTGCAGTTGCGCGTCGGCGTGCGCGCCCGTGACAAGGCGTCGGTCGAACGCTTTACCCGGGAGATCGCGCCACTCGTGCTCACCGGTCCGCCCAGCGTGACCGGATTTGCCGGCGGACGACCGGAGGTGCAGGAGGTCGTCGCGTACTGGCCGGCACTGATTGACCGTCGCGAGGTGGAACCGCACGTACGGGTGGAGGTGCTCGATGTCTAGGAAACCGGTGAAGCGCACAGTCCCAAAGGCCGCGGTGCGTCTCGTCCAGCTCCGCTACCTGGCCCATGCCCGTTCAGGCGACAAAGGCGACAGCGCCAACGTCGGGCTGATCGCGCTCGATCCGGCGCACTATCCGCTGCTGGTGAAAGAGGTGACTCGGGCCCGGGTGCAGCGCCACTTCCGCGGCACGGTGCGGGAGGTTGACCGGTTCGAGCTGCCCAACCTCAACGCGCTCAACTTCCTGCTGCACGGCGCGCTGGATGGTGGCGGGACGATCTCCCTCAAGACCGACGCCCAGGGCAAGGTCTACTCGACGGCCCTGCTGCGCATGGAAATCCCGGTACCGGTGGCCGTGGCCCGGAAGATCGCCGCGTCACGGTGACGGAACCGACCGTGCTGCTCACCTCGCTCGACGGCGGCGTGCTCTCGCTCACGCTCAACCGGCCGGAGAAGCGCAACGCCCTCGATGCGGCCACGATCACCGCGCTGACCGCGGCGCTGGAACGGGCAGATCTCGATGCCGCAGTGCGCGTCGTGGCACTGCGCGGGGCCGGCAAGGACTTTTGTGCCGGCGCCGATCTCGGTGAGCTGCTCGCTTCGGTCGATCACAGCATGGAAGAGAATGAGCGGAGCGCGCGCGCACTGGGCGACATCTTCCTCAGGATCCGCCAGCTGCCCAAGCCGGTGGTCGCCATCGTGCACGGCCGCGCACTGGCGGGTGGGGCCGGTCTCGCCACCGCCTGCGACATGGTGCTCGCCGCCGAAAGCGCCTGGTTCGGCTTTCCCGAGATCCAGCGCGGTTTTGTGCCGGCGATGGTCATGACCATTCTGCGGCGCCTCGTGGGCGAGCGGGTGGCCTTCGATCTGGTGGCCACCGGCCGACTGCTGACGGCCACGGAAGCGGCGGCACACGGACTCATTTCCCGGGTGGCTCCGGATGCCGAGCTCGAGGGTCGCGCGGAAGAGCTTCTCCGCCAGCTGGCCGCCAGCAGTGGCTCCGCCCTCGGCCTGATCAAGCGCCTGGTGGATGAGCTGGATGGCCGGGACTTCGCCGAGGGGATCGCGCTCGGTGCGCGGGCCAACGCCCTGGCCCGGGCCCACGACGATTTCCGCTCGGCCGTGCGCGCATTCCTCCAGTGATGCGACGGGCCAAGCTCTTCCTCGCCCTGCTCGGCTTTCTCCTCGCCGCCGCCGGCGTGGCCCTGGGAATTCAGCCGCTCGTCTGGGCCGCGATGGCCGTACTCGCTGCGGCGCTCGTCCTGCGACTGTGGCTCAAGCGGAAGGCGGCAAATCAACCAGACCAGTAACGTCTCGCATCCGCCAACCGCCCATCCGCCCAATCGCCCAATCGCCCAATCGCCCAATCCTCAAATCGCCCATCGCCTACCGCCCTCTTGATCTCCCGGGCACGGGCCGACCGGCGGTCGGCCCCTACGCGATTCCCGAAAAGCTCCGCGCTCCCGCACTTCCCGGCACCATCCCGCACGATTTCACCTCTACCCCCGCCGAATGCGCCCCTAGCTTCGTCCCATGAATCCCATCGTCACCCCCCTCGCGGAGCGTATCGCCGAGGCGCGGCGCCTGCTTCATGGCCACTACGGCTTTGCCGATTTCCGGCCGCTGCAGCGCCGCGTGGTGCAGTCCGTCCTCGCCGGTCGTGACACCCTGGCCGTGCTGCCCACGGGCGGCGGGAAGTCCATCTGCTTCCAGGTGCCAGCGCTCGTGCTCGGCGGACTCACGGTTGTAGTCTCGCCTCTCCTCGCATTGATGCAGGATCAGGTGGGCGCGCTCCGGCAGCGGGGCATCGCGGCGGGGTCACTGAATTCGTCGCTCACGCCGGAGGAGCAGGACGGGGTCATGGCCCGGGTGCTCGATGGCACGCTCCGTCTCCTCTACATCTCCCCGGAGCGCGCCACGCGGCTGGCGGCGGAACTGGTGCGCCACGGCATCCGGCCGCGCTTGCTGGCGATCGACGAGGCCCATTGCATCAGCGAATGGGGGCATGATTTTCGGCCCAACTATCGTGAGCTCGCCACCTTCCGGTCCACCTGCGGTTCACCACCCACCGTCGCGCTGACCGGGACGGCCACGCCCGCGGTCCGGACCGACATCACCGCCTCGCTCGGGTTTGGAAAGCACGACCTGCATCTCGCCTCATTCAACCGCCCCAATCTGCGCCTCGACATCGAGTGGATGCGGCGGCCCGCAGAGCGGTTGCCGGCACTTCGGGCGCTGCTGGCACCCAGGCCTGGACTCACGATTGTCTACGTCCAGACGCGCGCCAGCTGCGATGCGCTGGCTCAGGCCCTCTGGTTTAGCGGTATCCGCTCAGCCGCCTATCACGCCGGCCTCCCCCGCGAGCACCGCACCCAGGTGCTGAACCAGTTTCTCGCCGAAGAGCTTGATGTCGTGGTGGCGACCTCCGCCTTCGGGATGGGAATTGACGCACCCCGGGTCAGGCTCGTGGTGCATTGGGGGATGCCTGCGACGCCGGAGGCGTACTACCAGGAGGCAGGACGTGGCGGGCGTGATGGTGGGTCGGCACGGTGCGTCCTGCTGCACCATCCGACCGATGCGCAGATCCACCGGCGCCAGATCGGTGTCACCTTCCCGCCGCGCAAGATTCTGGAGGAACTCTGGGCTCATCCGGATCGTCGCCGGCGGCATCCCGCCGCGGTCGCGGCGTCGGCGGAACGACTGGCCGCCGAACTGGGGCCCATCCCGCGGGCCGCAGCGTGGCATGCGGTCGAACGCCGCCGGCGTGCGGCAGAGGCAAGGCTGCTGGTGATGGAACAGTATGCGGGGGGGAGGACCTGCCGTCGCGCCGTGCTGCTCGATTACTTCGGCCAGGAGCGGGAGCCGTGCGATGGTTGCGATATCTGCGGCAGTTCCGCCCGCCACGCCACGACGGGCCGGGAGCCGGCGGGGGCTTCTGAAAGCTTCGGTGATCTAGGGCGACTGGTCCGCCGCCTGACGCGTCAGTCCGCCAGCGCCAGGCGGTAGATGTGGCCCGATCCCATGCTCACGTAGATCTCGCCATCGGCGTCTTCCCCAAAGGAGACCACATTGTCATTGACGACTGGCGTGGAGAGCGCCGGGTAGCCGGCGCTCAGTACCCCGCCGACCAGACGGAAGGACCGGATCCAGCCGCCGCAGAAGTCGCCGTAGACATAGGTCCCCTGCAGTGACGGGTATCGTTTCCCACGGTAGACGTACCCTCCCACTGTCGCGCAGGAGGGGCTGTGTGCGTATTCCAGGATCGGTGGCACAAGGCCGGCCGTGGGGCACCCCACCGCGGGGCGGTAGCAGTGGTTCCCCTCGAGCGTCGGCCAGCCGAAGTTGTTCCCACCGACAACCGGCGTCGTCAGGACGTCGATCTCCTCGTACAGATCCTCGCCCACATCACCGATCCATAATTCTCCGGTGGTACGGTCAAAGCTCCAGCGCCACGGGTTGCGCAGCCCCAGTTGCCAGATCTCCCCGCGCCAGCCGCTCCGCCCGACATATGGGTTGTCCGCCGGGATCACGTAGGTGCCCCCCTGATCGACATCGAGCCGCAGGATCTTGCCGAGCACCGAGGCGCTGTCCTGCGCCTTGTCCCAGACTCCAGTCACCGGGCTGCGAAATCAAGCGACCACCTTGCATTGGGCCTCGCCTCGACAAGAATGGGCGCCCGCGCGCCAATGGCCCGTTTGCGCCCCTTGCGCCTGCGCACGCCCAGCCCTTCCTCGCGATAAAGCCGGTAGATGCGGTTGATACCCGAGGCTTCGCCTTCGCGTCTGAGCATGATGAACAATCTCCTGTAGCCAAACCTTCGCCGCTCGTTGGCAAGGTCACGCAACCGTGTCCGCAAGGCGGTCTCGGGTGGCCGCGTGGAGCGGTAACGCGCCATCGTGCGGTCAGCTGTGATCAGTTTGCAGGCCCGGCGCTCGCTCATCTGGTGTTCGTCCTTCAGATGCGCGACAGCCTCTCGCTTGGCGGCGGGCCCTACCATTTTTTTGACAGAAGGTCCTTCAGCGCCGCGTTGTCCAGCATGCTGTCTGCCAGAAGCCGCTTCAGCTTGCCGTTCTCCTCCTCCAGAGCCCGCAGCCGCTTCGCCTCGGACACGTCCATGCCGCCAAACTTGGCTTTCCAGTTATACAGCGTTGCCTCCGAGATGCCGTGCCTACGGGCCAGATCACCCGTCTTCATCCCGGCCTCATGCTCTTTCAGAACAGCAATAATCTGCTCTTCCGTGAACCGCTTCTTCTTCATCGTCCGTCTCCTTCTTCAGGGCCGGACTCTAAATCCTTTTGGAGGAATTCTTCAGTGGCAGGTCACCCGCGCACCAGTTCGCTAATCCATCTCATTCGAGAGGAGTTCAAAAATCGTAATTAGAGCGTTCGTTCTGTCTTG
>JANOFA010000568.1:0-4567 GCA_031413355.1 Gemmatimonadota bacterium
GGCGGGGGTGACGCGGAACGCATCTGGGCGAAATAACGGATGGCGCCTTCGTGTTCGAGGAGCGCGGCGATCAGATGGTGAAGATACGGCGCCGAGTTGTGGCCCATCGATTTCAAGTCGTAGGGCTCGAGAATTCGCAGCATCTCGAGCGCGGCAATTCCCTGGTTGTTGGGCGGGAGCTCCCAGACGCGGTATCCCTTGAACGTCACCGAGATCGGAGTGACCCAGGTCGGCTGGTTGCTCCTGAGATCTTTGAGCGTGAGAAAGCCGCCAAGCTCCTGCGCCCGCTGGAGGATCCGCTGGCCCAGCGGGCCGCCATAGAGGGTCGCAGCGCCGCCAGCGGCGATGTCACGCAGCGTCCGCGCATAGTCGGGATTGCGAAACCACTCCCCCGCCACCGGCGTGTGGCCATCGATCAGGAAGGTGGCCCGCGCGCCGGCGTCCCGCTGCAGCAGTTCTCTCTGGCCGGCCCAGTCGGCGGCGATGATCGGTGTCAGGGGGAAGCCCTCTTCCGCATAGCGAATCGCCGGCGCGAGCGCCTCGGCGAGGGAGATGGTTCCGTACTGCTTGAGCAGGGCATCCCAGCCGGCGAGGGCGCCGGGCACCGTCACCGTCTCGATCCCGCCTGTCGGCATCGTGGTGCGGCCGCGTCGCAGCAGCTCCTCCCGGGTCATCAGCGCACCCGCCCTGCCGCTCGCGTTGAGCGCCACCAGCCGGTGCTCCTTCCCGATCCACACCATGGCGAACATGTCACCGCCGATCCCGGTCATCATCGGCTCGGTGACCGAGAGCACCGCCGCCGCCGTGACCGCGGCGTCGATCGCGTTGCCACCGCGCTGCAGCACTGCGAGGCCGGCGGTCGTGGCGAGTGGCTGGCTGGTCGCCACGATGCCGTGCGGGGCATAGACGACGGAGCGGCCGGCGAGGGAGAGTGGACGCTGGGCCATGGCCGTGATCGGAGTCGTGAGAAGAAGCAGAGCGAGGAAGCGCATGGGGCCGGATGGAGTGAGTGGCATGGATATATAGAGCAGCCGAAAGAGGAAAAGGGAAAGGGGAGCCGGCCTGGTTGGGCGTGCGGCGCGTGCGACTCCCTTACGCCCACTCCCAGCTCCCTGCCACCTGCCACCTGCCACCTGCCACCTGCCAACTATATTCCGCCCCGTGACCCTCGACACACCGACCGCCCTGGAAGCCGCGCTCGCCGAGCGCTACGAGCTGCGCCATGTACTGGGACGCGGTGGCGTGGCCACGGTCTACAGCGCCTACGACCAGAAGCACCAGCGCGAGGTGGCGGTGAAGGTGCTGCGGCCCGATCTCGCCGCTTCCCTCGGCGCCGAGCGATTCCTGCAGGAAATCCAGATCGTCGCCGGGCTGACCCACCCGCATATCCTGCCACTGTACGACAGCGGCGAGGCCGCTGGCTTCCTCTACTATGTCATGCCGTGCATCACCGGCGGCTCACTGCGCCAGCGGCTGGAACAGGAGCGCAGGCTGGGACGGGCAGCGGCGCTTGCCATCGCGGCTCCGGTCGCGGATGCGCTGGCCTACGCCCACCGGATGGGGATTTTTCACCGTGACATCAAGCCGGAGAACATCCTCTTCTCCCAGGGCCACCCGATCGTGGCCGATTTCGGCATCGCCAAGGCGCTCAGCACGGCTGGCGCAGCCGGCGGCAGCAACCTGACCCGGACCGGCTTTCCCCTGGGCACGCCCGGATACATGAGCCCGGAGCAGGCGGCCGGCATGACTGAACTGGACGGCAAGACCGACGTCTACAGCCTTGCCGCAGTGGTGTATGAGATGCTCGTTGGCGCGCCACCGGGACGCTGGCCGACGGAAGACGCCGTGCGCGCCGGCCGGTTCCTCGACGCATCGGCAGCGCATCGGACACCGCTCGCGGACGCCGGGCCCGCCATCGAAGGTGCCTTGGTGCGGGGGCTTTCGACTCGACATGACCAACGGACTGGGACACCTGCCGCGTTGATGGCGGAGCTGACCAGCACGGCGGCGGCACCGAGACGGAAATATGGCGACGAGGAGGTGCGCGAAATTGTTCGCCGCGCCACCGAACTGGAGGCCACCAACCCCACCGCTGGCGGGGCGATGACTCTGGGGGGGGTCGAGGCGCTGGGCGCGGAGGTCGGCGTTCGCGCAGACCTGATCCGCTCGGCGGCACGATCGCTGGACCCGGCGATGGCACCGGCGGCCCTGGTGCCGGCACGGGTGAACCCGTTCACCGGCGCGGTACCCTCGGTGCTGTTCGAGCGGGTGGTGGAAGGCGAGGTGGTGGAGTCCGACTTCCCGGTGTTGGCGGAAGAGATCCGCCGCGTGATGGAGAATGCAGGTCAGGTCAGCCAGTTGGGGCGGACCTTCACCTGGACGATGCAACGGGTCGGGGGAGTGCATCGGGACATGGAGGCTTCAGTCTCGGTGCGGGCGGGGCGCACCCGCATCCTGGTGCGGGAGAATTTCACTCCGCTGGCAGGCGCGATCTTCGGTGGCATCGGCGGAGGACTCGGTGGTGGTGGACTCGGTCCGATCCTCGGCATCACCATCGGCGGCCTCGGCATGCACGGTGCGGTGATCGCCGCGATCATCCCGGCCTGGTTCGCGACCGTTTACGGCATTGCCCGCACCAGCTTCAAGCGGTCCACCCGCAAGCGCGAGGAGCGGCTGAGGCGACTGGCTGATCGACTGGCCGCGGTCACTGCGGAGTTGGTGGGGAGGCGAGAGTAGGGAGAAACATGTCGCCACCCCCCGACTCGACGGCTTCGGACCCGGTCCCACCGCTGGTCGATCACCTTTTCCGCACCGAATACACCCGACTCGTCGCCTTCCTTGCCCGCCGGCTCGGCGCAGAACGCCTCGGCGTGGCCGAAGATGTTGCGTCGGAGGCGCTGCTGGCGGCGCTGAAGCACTGGCCCCAGTCCGGCGTGCCGGACAACCCGGGCGCCTGGCTCGTCGAAGTCGCGCGACGCAAGGCCATCGACCTGCTCCGCCGCGACCGGGTCTCGTCCCAGATGGAAACCGCCCTCCAGGCGGAGCTCACCGCTTCGCTGGAAGACGCGGCACCAGCTCACGCCGGTAGCGACCCGCTCGCCGACGATCAGCTCCGCCTGATCTTCCTCTGTTGCCACCCCGCCCTGCCTCGCATCTCCCGCGTTGCCCTGACGCTCAAGATCGCCAGCGGCCTCAGCGTCCGCGAGATCGGCCGAGCCTTCCTGAGCGATGAAATCGCGATTGCCCAGCGGCTGGCGCGGGCGAGAAAGCTGCTGCGGGAGATTCATGCCCCGGTGGAGTTGCCGCCGGCCGACAAAATCGCCAGTCGCCTGGATGCCGTACTGGACGTCCTCTACCTCACCTTCACCGAGGGTCACACCGCGCACGAAGGCGACGAGCTGGTGCGTCAGGAGCTGTGCCACGAGGCGCTCCGACTGGCGGAGCTGCTGCTGCAGCGCCCCGAGACCGCCGCGCCAAAGGTGCATGCGCTCGCGGCGCTCTTCTGTTTCCTCGCCGCACGGTTTCCCACCAGGCTCGGCACCGACGGCATTCCCGTGCTGCTCGCAGACCAGGATCGTGGCCGTTGGGATCGGACGCTGATCCATCGGGGTCTTCAGCACCTCGACCGCTCGGCGGAGGGCTGCGAGATCTCCCGGTTTCACCTCGAAGCCGAGATCGCGAGTCACCACTCGCTCGCCCCCACCTGGGACGCCACCAACTGGCCGGCGATCCTCGCCGCCTATAACCGGCTGCTGGCGCTCTCGCCCTCTCCCGTGGTCGCATTGCATCGGGCCGTCGCCGTGCGGCAGGTGGAGGGGAACGCCGCGGCGCTCACCGCACTCGAGGCCGCCCCGCACCTCGCCACGCTGGGGCGGTTTCCGGCTTACCACAGCCTTCGGGGCGAGCTGCTGGTCGGAGTCGGCCGGACGGAGGAGGGGATCAGCGCCATCCGGACCGCCGCCGCGCTGGCACGGTCCGCCCCCATGCGCCGGCTGCTCGAACGAAGGGTGGCGGGGCTGGCCGGGGAGAATGTCATGACCCGAGACCCTGGTGCGTCGAGATGACAGGAAGTTCGTACCTCGTCGCTCACTCGTGAACAGGAGGACCGATGTCGCAGTTTCTCATGATCCTGCATGACAACACCAAGGCGCTGGCCGGCTTCTCTCCGGAGGAGATGCAGCGGGTAGTCGAGCGCTATCGAGCCTGGAGCACCAGGGTGGCGGAGGCCGGGCAGCTCCGCGGTGGCGAGAAGCTCAAGGATGAGGGCGGCAAGCATCTAACCCGTGAGGCCGGCAAGTACGTCGTGAGAGACGGGCCGTTCTCAGAAGTGAACGAGGTGATTGGCGGGTATTTCATCATCGAAGCGGTGGACTACAAGGCGGCGGTGGCGATCTGCGCCGACTGCCCGCACCTCGACCTGGCGGGGCGCATCGAGTTGCGGGAGGTTGAGGCGATGTGAGGAGTAGGTGGCAGGTGGCAGGTGGCAGGTGGCAGGTGGCAGGTGGCAGGTGGCAGGTGGCAGGTGGCAGGTGGCAGGTGGCAGGTGGCAGGTGGCAGGTGGCCGTGG
>JANOFA010000569.1:0-2179 GCA_031413355.1 Gemmatimonadota bacterium
ACCGTCGCGACGTCGCCGCCGCATCGGGAGCGCGATCCCGAGTTTCAATCCCCTCAGTACACCCTGCTGCGGTTGTCTGACGCGTTGATCCCGATGATCGCCTCGGGAGTCGCGATCTGGATCTTCTCCACCTATCACATCACGGAGGAGCGGGCCCACGAGGTCCGTCAGGAACTCGAACGTCGGCGGGGCAAACCGGCTGAGGCGCTGGCGACGTAGCCCGCCGAGCAGGACAGAGACAAGAGAAAACCGCCGCGATCGCGGCGGTTTTCTTTTCCCCCATGATTCCTCCGACCCTACCTCATATTGAGTCCGAAGCCGAGCGGGAAGAGGGGGACCTTCGGCTCGCTGACGCTGGTGGGCCAGGCGAACGAGAGTGTCCCCTGGAAGTCATGGTCGCCGAACAGCACATCGGCCACGCCCTGTCCTTCCGAGCCCGGAAGCCAGGCCGCCACGAAGGCAGCGGCCTCCGCGAGCTCTTCGTTGATCACGAGCGGCCGGCCCGACACCAGCACGACCACCACCGGAATCTTCCGGGCGGTGATGGTCCGGATGGTCGCCAGGTCTTCGGGATGAAGCTGGGCCAGCTCGAGCGTCGTCCCGTAAGCCGGGAGCTTGGCCGTGCGGCCACCACCTCCAGAGCCCGCTCCCACCAGATCCGAGGACCGGATGTCTCCGAAGCCTTCCGCGTACGGCTTCTCCCCGATCACCACCACCGCCACGTCATGCTCCGTCCGGTCCGCGGCGGTGCCGTCGACGCTCAGCACCGCACCGGGAGCCGCAGCGCGGATTCCCTCCCAGATGGACGTACCGCCGATGATGAAGTCGTTGCCCGAGGTCCCCTGCCACGCCACGGTGAAGCCGCCGCACTGGTGCCCCCGGTTGTCCGCGTTCTTGCCGGCGACCAGGATCCGCGCGTTGCGCTTCAGGGGAAGCAGACCGCCGGTGTGCTTGAGCAGTACCAGTGACTTGCGGACTGCCTCTCGTGCCACTTCGCGGTTGTCCGTTGCCCCGACAGAGTCATGGCGGGACCAGTAACGCTCCGCCGGCCTGGGCCGGTCGAACAGGCCGTACCGGAATTTCACCGTGAGAATGCGCCGGACGGCATCGTCGATCCGCTCCAGCGGCACCACACCGCTGGCGACGTGATCCAGCAGCTGCTTGAGGCAGCGGCGCCAGTCCATCGACACCATGAACATGTCGATCCCGGCGTTGGCGGCCATCGCCATCGCCTCGGCGTAGTCTTCGGAGAGATAGTCGGCGCCATCCCAGTCGGAGATGACGAACCCGGTGAAGCCCAGCCGGTCTTTCAGGACGTCGGTGAGCAGGTAGCGGTGGCCGTGGCACTTCTTGCTGTTCCAGCTGTTGAACGAGGCCATCACGGTCAGCACACCCTCGGCCAGCGCCGGGAGGTACGGCGCGATGTGAACGCGCGACAGCTCTTCCTCCGGCAGGATGGTGTTGCCCTGGTCCTTCCCGCCGTCGGTGCCGCCGTCACCGACCCAGTGCTTGACGCAGGCGACCACGCTATCACGGCCGAGGTCGCCCTGGAGGCCACGGACGAAGCGGCCGGCGTACGAGGCGACCAGCGCGGGGTCTTCCGAGTAGCTCTCGTAGGTCCGGCCCCAGCGGATGTCCCGGGCCACGGCGATCGTGGGCGCGAAGGTCCACTCCACCCCGGTCGCGAGAATCTCGCGGGCGGTCGCCTGGCCGATGCGTTCCACCAGATCGGGGTCGTGCGCCGCGCCCAGGCCGATGTTGTGGGGGAAGACCGTCGCCCCCAGCACATTGGCGTGCCCGTGGATGGCGTCGACACCGTAGAGGAGCGGAATGGGCAGCCGGCCGCCGTCGGTGCTCATGGAGGCGAGCCAGTACGCATCATTCATGGCGATCCAGTCGGCCGGCCGGTTCTGCCCCGGGGTGGACCCGCCGCCGCTCAGGATCGAGCCGAGGTGATGGGCCTTCACATCATCCGGAGTAGTGGCCATCCGTTCGGTCTGGATCATCTGACCGACCTTCTGGTCCAGGGACATCCGGGCGAGCAGCTGCTCGACCTTGCGCGAGATCGCGTGATTGTCGGTAGATGCGCTCATGGGGGCGGCTTGGGGTTTCATGAGGAGTGGGAGTCGGTCAGGGCGAAGTCGGTGCGAAGCTCCGCGGTGGAGCTTCCGCCGATCCA
>JANOFA010000570.1:0-1311 GCA_031413355.1 Gemmatimonadota bacterium
CACAACTGTGGCGGCGGTGATGGTGCCGCTCCAGTGCGGCGGGTACCTGGTCGATACGCCGGGATTCAGCGAGGTGGGGCTGTGGGGGCTGGAGGCGCGGGAGCTGGCGCACTGCTTCCCGGAGTTCCGTCCACTGGTGGACCAGTGCAAGTACGCCGACTGTCAGCATGTGCGGGAGCCGCACTGTGAGGTGATTGCCGGTGTGTCGACTGGGCTGGTCGCGGCCGACCGGCTGGAGAGTTACCGGGTGCTGCTGGCGGAGATCCGGGAGGCGCCGAAGGATTGGGAGTGAGTCGTCAGCCATCAGCCAACCGCCCAACCGCCCGATCACCCAACCGCCCAACCGCCTACTTCCCCTCCCCCGTCACCCGCTTCAGCGCCTCCTTCACCTCGGTGATACGCGGCTGCAGCATCGGGTCGGCCCGGTCCCACAGGCGCAGGAAATTTCCGTACGCCTCCGCGGCGGCCGCCCGGTTCCCCGCGGCCTCCTCTGCCCGCCCCAACGCGTACTGGGCGATCGGCACCATCCCCATCTCGTTGATGAAACCGTACCGCAGCAGGAGCCGGCCCGCCTCCCGGCTCTCCGGACGCAGCGCCAGGGTGGTGGCGTACTGGAGCCGGAGCGGCGCGGTGAGGAATCGGTTCCAGCCGCTGCCGACCTGCTCGAGCGATCCCCGCATGCGGATCAGACCCGCCGCGGTATCTCCGGCCATGATGATGCTCCATCCCTTCGCCGCCTCCACCATGCCCCAGAACCGTGGTGGCAGGTTCGGCGCCCGGTTGGCCAGCAGGCTGTCGATCCAGCGGGTTCCACCGGCCCGGTCGCCGCGGTTGAGTTGTACCACCGCGCGCATGTAGACCTCCCACGGATTCCGAATCGGCGCCGCGACCATCGCCGCGAGCTGGGGTGGCAGGTAGTCCGGCGGCGCGAACCCGACGAGTCCGGGCCACATCAGGATGCCCCAGGCCTGCTCCGGATCGACCGCCTTGAGCGTGTCGAACACTGCCGCAGCTTCCGTCAGGCGGCCCAGGCCTGACAGCGTGATCCCCCGGCCGCTTAGCGACCGGACCCGGACCGCGGGGACGATATGGGCGATCGGCTCCCAGCTCACCAGGCGCTGCATCACACTGTCCGAAGGGACGTCGCCGCGGTAGAGCGAGGCGAGTGGGCCGTACAGACTGCCCCCGTAGCGCATCATCGCGCGCGCGGTGGCGGTATCCCTGACGCCATCTCCAAAGACCAGCTCACCGCTGCCATGATAGGCCAGGTTCTCCGTCGCGTTGGCCGACTGATCGAGGATCCTGAGGTAG
>JANOFA010000571.1:0-5115 GCA_031413355.1 Gemmatimonadota bacterium
AGGATGTAGTGCGTGCCGTCCGCCGAGAGCTCGGCGTGGGTGGAGACACCGGCCGGATCGGAGCCGACGTTCGATTCGGTCAGCGCAAAGGCGGAGATGGCGCCCTTCGCCAGCCGGGGAAGATACTTCTGCTTCTGTTCCGGGGTGCCGAACAGCTTGAGCGGGGTCGGCACGCCGATCGACTGAGCCGCGGAGAGCAACGCCGTGAGACTTCCGTCCTGGCTCGTGACGAGGCCGATCGCTTTGGTGTACATCAGCTGCGAAAGGCCGAGGCCGCCGTATTCCGTGGGAATCTTGATGCCGAAGGCGCCAAGCTCCCGCAGCCCCTGAATCACGTCGGGGGGAATCTGTCCCTCCCGATCGATCCGGTCGCTGTCGACCCGATCGCGCATGAACGCCTCGAGCTTCTCGAGGAATGGGCGGGCCCGCTCGACCTCCACCGGATCCGGCGCGGGGAAGGGGTGGATCAGTCCGAGCTGGAAATTGCCCTCGAACAGTTGTCTGACAAAGCTCGGCGCGGTCCACTCATTCTCCCGCGCGGCCTCGGCCACGTCCCGCGCTTCCTTCTCGGTGGCCAGCGGCGTTGCGGGCCGACTCGCGGTGCCGGACTTCGGAGTCATCACATTCGTCATGATCGTACGATCCTGTTGCGGGGAAGTGAGCCTGACAACTATTCTCGGCCGGGACGACCGGATGCCGTAGTACCGAGCTGGCCTCGGAGGCCCTGCACCACCAGCTGTACCACGTGGCGCCGCCGGGCGCCCCGGAAGGCCGGGTCCGCGGCATCCACGCCGAGGGCGCGCAGCACGGTGGGGCCATGGACGACATGGAACCAGGACAGCGCTAGCATGCTGATCAGGAGTTGCTGCGCCTCGGCCTCGTCGGCCGGGTCCAGGGCTAGTTCGGTAACGATCGCCCCGAGGGCTTCCTGGGCCGCCTCGAGGTGCGGCGGAATCAGGGCCAGCTGCCGGCCACCATCCAGCGCCTCCCGCTCCAGCAGGCGCACGAATTCCGGATTGGCGCTGATGAAATCGAAGTACTCGCCGACGGCTCCGGCCAGCACGACCTCTGGTGGTTCCCTGCTTGCCAGCGCCCGCTCCCGGCCATTGCGAACCGCGGCCCGGACCCGCTCCAGGCAGCGTTCGAGGACGGCACGATAGAGCTGCTCCTTGGCGCCGAAGAAGTACCCCGGAGTGCCGCGAGATACTCCCGCCGCGGCGCCCACGTCGGTGAAGCTCGTCGCGTCGTACCCGTGGTCCGCGAACAGCTGCTCCGCCGCGTCGAGAATTGCCTCCCGAGTCCGGGGGGCATTCCGTTCACGCGCAGGGTCCTGCCGGACCGGGGGCTGAGCCGCTGGGTTCATGGACCGCAGTCGTCGGGTGAGAAGTGCGACTTGCTTTACGGCTAGCAAGTTATGGTCCTGCTGGCTTTCCGTCAATCGGTGAGTCCAATTCTGACCCTTTTCAGGATACGCCGGGCGGTTTGGCCAGCGGAGGCGCCGCCTGAACGAAGACGCGTGAAGCCCCAGCGGACCCGTGCGACCCCCGGTCGAGGTGACCGGCTAGTTGGCCACCTCGGGCACTTCCGGACGGCAGTTCTGAGCATGCGGTCAGACAACGGGCGGGGTGCAGGTCTAAGCCCATTTTCACGCCGTTCTCACGCCCAGGCATTTGACACGTCGGAACCCGGTCGACATGATAGCCCAACCCCTTCAAGGAGGTCGGCCCTATGCGGGTCTATCGCTCAACCGCCATCCGTAACGTGGCATTTGTCGGCCACGGAGCGGCGGGCAAGACAAGCCTCGTTGACGCGCTCGCTTTCGTCGCAGGCTGTACCAGGCGCCGTGGCAGCATCCCGGACGGCACGACCCTCACCGATTACTCCGCAGACGAAATCCAGCGACAGCACTCCATCTCCCTCGGCCTCGCCTTTGCCGAGTGGGCCGATACCAAGATCAATCTCCTCGATGCGCCCGGATTCCTCGATTTCCTCGGCGATGCCACCGCCGCCCTTCACTCTGCCGACGCGGCCGTGGTGGTACTGAACGCCACCGGAGGTGTGGAGGTCGGTACCGAGAAGGTCTGGGAGATCTGTGACCGGCTCCACCTGCCGAGGCTCCTGTTCATCGGGCAGATGGACCGCGAGCGGGCCGACTTCGGGCGGGTCTTCGATGACGTGCGGACCCACCTCTCCCCCAAAGTGGTGCCGGTCGAGATTCCGATCGGCAACGGCGCCGATTTTCATGGGATCGTCAACCTGCTCACCGACGAGGCGCTCACCTACCGCAAGGGCACCAAGACCGGTGAGTACGACACCGTCGCGCTCCCCGACGACGTGAAGGAGACCTACGCCAGGTACCACGATCAGCTGGTGGAAGCGATCGCCGCAACCGACGACGCTCTGCTCGAGAAGTACCTCGCGGGCGAGGAGTTGTCTCGGGCGGAGATCATTGCGGGGCTGCGGAAGGGGGTGCTGGCGGGTGAGATCGTCCCCATGCTCGTTGGAAGCGCGACCCTGACCTACGGGATGCGCCAGCTGCTCACCGAGATCGTCGACCTGCTGCCGTCGCCAGCGGAGGCGCCGATCCCCGGCGGCGAGAGCGACCACGAGGGGAACGGCGGCAACGGAGGGGCGCCGCTCCTGGGCCACGTCTTCAAGACGATCTCGGAGCCGCACGTCGGCGACGTGACCCTCTTCCGGCTGTATCGCGGCGGCGTGAAGAGCGGTGAGGAGGTATGGAATCACGAGCACGGTGTGGCCGAGAAGCTCAACCATCTATCGCTGCAGCAGGGGCGCGAGCGGGTCGAGGTGCTCGAACTGAGTGCCGGCGACATCGGGTCCGTCGCCAAGCTGCGCGACACCCACACCAACGACACCTTTTGCCGCAAGGAACGGTCGGTGCACCTGGAGCCGATTCCCTATCCCGAGTCGGTCGCGACCGCTGGCGTGGTGGTGAAGAACCGGGGCGAGGAGGACCGGCTCGTGGCTGGCCTGCACCGGCTCCATGAGGAGGACCCGACCTTTCACTTCGAGTACAGCTCCGAACTCGGTCAGACCCTCATCCACGGCATGGGCGAACGGCACTTCGAAATCGTCCTCGGCCGGTTGGAGAAGAAATTCGGCGTGCACGCGGAGCTGGTCCCTCCCAGGGTGGCGTACCGCGAGGCGTTGACGGGGGAGGCGGAGGGTCGGGGCAAACACAAGAAGCAGAGTGGCGGCCGGGGTCAGTACGGCGACTGCTGGATCCGGCTCGCTCCGCGCCCGCGCGGCGCAGGGTATGAGTTCGTCGATGCCATCAAGGGTGGAGTGATTCCCAACAAGTACATTCCTGCGGTGGACCGGGGGATCCAGGAAGCTGCGGCCCGGGGAGTCATCGCCGGCTTTCCGCTGGTGGATTTCCGGGCCGAGTGCTTCGACGGCTCCTATCACGACGTGGACTCCAACGAGATGTCGTTCAAGATGGCCGGCATCCAGGCGTTCCGGGCCGTGGCGCCGCAGGCCGGTCCGGTGCTGCTGGAGCCGCTGCTCGACGTCACGGTCTGGGCGCCGGGGGAGACCATGGGCGAGGTGATTGGCGATCTCTCTTCCCGGCGCGGCCACATCCTCGGTACTGACCGGGACGGCCGCCTCACGCGGATCAAGGCCGTCGTCCCCGAGGCCGAGATGTACAAATACGCCACCACGCTTCACTCGATCACCCACGGCCGGGGGACCTTTCATCAGGAGCCCCGTGGTTACGCCGAAGCCCCGCCTGAGGTGACGGCGAGGGTCGCCGCCGAACACAGGAAGGACGACAGCGAGGAGGGATAGGGGCGGGCGACTGCTCCGCCTCAATCCTTGTTCGCTGCGTGAAAGACGAGATGCAACTCGCGTCCCTCCCGATCCTCCTGTTGCTGGTTACGGCCCGGCCGGCGGCCGGGCTCTCGGTGCCGCCGGGAACACCCGGTGTCCTCCACCCCGGTGTTGCGATCGCTTCGGCGCCGAACTAGTACCTCGAGCACGTCGCCGGGATCACCGTCGCCAATCCACTCACCTTTGGGAACAGGAGTGGTCCCGCCGTCATGACACCTTCCCGACCGCCCCGCAGGGCGACCCGGTCACGACCGCGGCGCGTCTATATGCCAGGTATCAGGCAGACCTTGCGGTAGGGGATTCCACCGGCCTGTAGGGCACTGAAAGCTCCATGGTCGGCCGGCCGCTAGCCATGCGGTCTGCCGAGTCATGCCACCTCGGCGGAGCGCGACCGGGCCGGCAGGATGGCATCATCGGTCGCAGCCGTGGCGAATCAGCTGGCGACTGCCGCGAGGAGTTGGGTGCGCGATCGGCCTAACGGGCACCAACGGGGATGGGTATCGGCCCCGGGGTGGAAGCCGGCTCCGGGATGGTCGGTTGCGACTGAAGCCGCGGCGCCGTCGGTGTGGTGTTTGGCACCACTTTCCGAAACAGCGGACGGAACACTTCCCACTGCTCGATCAGCTGGCGCACACGCAGGCTGCCGGTCCGCTCCAGGTGCTCATGGATCAGGCCAAGGATCAGTTGGTCATCGCCCTCGGTGCAGTCATCAACCCGGATCATGTCGAGATTCACCCGGCTCGGGAACCCGCCGGTTTCGTCGAGCACATACGCCGCCCCATTCGACATTCCTGCGCCGAAGTTGCGCCCGACCGGCCCCAACACCACCACGATCCCGCCCGTCATATACTCGCAGCAGTGGTTGCCCGCGCCCTCGATCACCGCGATCGCGCCGGAGTTGCGGACGGCGAACCGGCTCGCGGCCTGACCCGCCGCGAACAGGCGTCCGCTGGTCGCACCATAGAGGCAGGTGTTGCCCACGATCGTGTTCTCGTGCGTGGCCTGCGCGTAGCCCGCCTGCCGGAAGGGCCGAATGCTGATCTCTCCACCCGTCAGGCCCTTGCCGACGTAGTCGTTCGCCTCGCCCTCTAGGTCCAGGTGCATTCCCCTGATCGCGAAGGCCCCGAAGCTCTGCCCGGCCGAACCACGGAAGCGCAGGTGCATGTGCCCCGCCGGCAGCCCGGCATCGCCATGCCGCTCCGCGATCGTACCAGCCATGCGCGCGCCGACGGCAAGGTGGTGATTCCGGATATCGTAGAACCC
>JANOFA010000572.1:0-1572 GCA_031413355.1 Gemmatimonadota bacterium
CGAGCTCGAGTTCCGGCGCCACGGCGATCCGGTGCCGGAGCACCGGCGGGGCGAGGCTCTTCACGTCATCCGGCACGACGTAATCCCGGCCTTCGAGCAGCGCCGCCGCCTGGGACAGCTTCAGCAGCGCGACGCTGGCCCGGGGCGATGCGCCTAACGTGAGCGCCGGCGCCTCCCGCGTCGCCCGCACCAGGGTGGCGATATACCCGATGAGGGTCGGTTCGACCCGGACCCGTCGGACTGCGGCGCGCAGGGCCATCAGTCCTGCCTCGTCCAGCACCTGTCGCACACCGTAACTGGCCGGCTCGGACGCCTCGAACCCCTCCAGCACCTTGGTCAGCACGCCCTGCTCCGCCGCCATGTCGGGATAGCCGAGCAGGCTCTTGATGATGAACCGGTCGAGCTCCGCTTCCGGCAGCGGATAGGTGCCCTCGAACTCGATCGGGTTCTGGGTGGCGAACACGGTGAAGCTCGGCCGGAGCGGGTGGCTGGTGCCGTCCACCGTCACCGTGCGTTCCTGCATCGCCTCGAGCAGCGCGGCCTGCGTCTTGGCGGGCGCGCGGTTGATCTCGTCGCCCAGCACCAGGTCCGCGAACAGCGGCCCGGGCCGGAAGCTGAACTCGCCCGAGCCGGTCAGCAGATTCACCCCGGTGATGTCGCTGGGCATGAGGTCCGGGGTGAACTGGATGCGGCGGAACTCGAGCCCCATCGTCAGGCAGAGTGTGCGCACCAGCAGGGTCTTGGCGGTGCCGGGCGCGCCTTCGAACAGCACGTGGCCCCGGGCCGCGAGCGCGAGCACCGCCTCGCGGAGCACCGGGCCCTGGCCCAGGATCACGCGGCCAAGTTCATCGAGCAGCTGCTGGGCGACGCCGGTCTGGGACCGGACCTCGTCGGCCGTCAGGGGTGCAGTTCCTCCCACACATCCTCCACTGCGTTGGCGGCCTGCAGCACCCCGTCGGGGGACTGGCCGGGCCGGGTAAGGTTCACGAGTGTCCGCGCAGCATCACGGGCCCGCGCGCGCTGGGTATTGGCGACGAGGTGCTGGAGCCACGCATGCCAATCGCCCTGCTGGCGCCGGCCCGCCGGCAGGAGGCGGCGGCGGAGTCCGCGGATCATCGCACGGATGGCGACATCATGCCCCCGCGCCGCGGCCAGCGCCGTCGCGAGGGCCCGGACATGCTCCAACGGGGAGCGGCGCGCCCGCGGGATGGCCGGGCGCACGGGACCGAAGCGGAGCGCCCCGGCCGCGAGCGCCAGCAGTCCGACGATGGCGAGCTGCCACACGCCCCAGCCCCACGGCGAGTGCCGACTCCACTCCAGTGTCGCCGCGAGCAGGGAACCGCCCTCACCAAATCCGTGCGAACGTTCCTCGAAGATCACCCGGTCGTAGCGACCCACGAACAGCTCCAGCGCGAATGGCCCCGCCGCCGTCTCCCGAACCGCGCGGTTCTCCAGCAGCACCGGATCGGCCAGCAGCGTGACGCTCCCCTCCCGATCCGCCCGGTGGATTCGGAGGGCCGCCACCCGTCCCGACTGGGTCATGAGCAACGTATCGATGGCCCGTGCCTCCAC
>JANOFA010000573.1:0-4595 GCA_031413355.1 Gemmatimonadota bacterium
GGCGCGCTGGTCCGCACCGGCCCGGGTGGCGATATCGTCACCCGCCAGACGTACGGCAACTTTGAGCTGACGCTCGAGTGGAAGCTCTCCCCCGGCGGCAACAGCGGCATCATGTACCGGGTCACCGAGGACAACGAAGCGACCTACGAGAGCGGCCCGGAGATGCAGGTGCTTGACGATGCCGCCCATCCCGACGGCGGCAACCGCCTCACATCGGCCGGGGCCTGCTACGGTCTCTACGCCGGCCCCGCCGGGGTGGTGAAACCGGCCGGTGAGTGGAATCGGGTGCGGATCGTGGTGGTGGGCAGCCACGTGGAGCACTGGCTCAACGGGGTGAAGATGGTCGAGTACACGCTGGGGAGCCCGGAGTGGCTGGCCAGGGTGGCGGCGAGCAAGTTCTCCCAGTGGCCCGGCTACGGCAAATCCGCGCGCGGCCGCATTGCGTTGCAGGACCACGGCGACGAAGTGGCGTACCGGGATATCCGGATTCGTGAGCTGAGATAGGCGATAGGCGGTGGGGAGTAGGCGGTAGGGAGCCGCTGCACGATGAAGGCTGCCCACTGACCAGGCCGACCGTCCGCCCGTCCGACCGTCCGACCGTCTGCCCGTTCCCCGTTCCCTTTCCCTCTCCCCCCTCCCCATGCTCCGAACCAAGCTCTCCTTCATGATGTTCCTCCAGTACTTCATCTGGGGGGCGTGGTTCGTGACCCTGGGCACGTACCTGGGGACGACGCGGCAGTTTGACGGCCACCAGATTGGCTCGGCCTACGCCACCATGGCCTTCGGCGCCATCGCGGCGCCATTCCTTGTCGGCATGGTGGCGGACCGGTTCTTTGCCTCGCAGAAGATTCTGGCGCTGCTCCACCTGCTCGGCGCCGTGGCGATGTACGCCGCCTCGACCGCCACGACGTTCAGCGGTGTATTCTGGCTGCTCTTTCTCTACGCCCTCTGTTACGCCCCGACGCTCGCGCTGACCAACTCGATCTCCTTTCATCATATAGCCGACTCCGCACGGGATTTTCCCCGCATAAGGGTCCTCGGGACGATTGGGTGGATCGTGGCTGGGCTGGCGGTCGGGCGCCTCGGCATGGAATCCAGTGCCCAGCCGATGCAGCTTGCCGCCGCGGCCTCCGTCGTGCTCGGCCTCTTTGCCCTCGCCCTGCCGCACACCCCGCCACAAGCCGCCGGAACACCGCTTGCCATCCGCGACGTGCTCGGGCTCGATGCGCTCGCCCTGATGAAGGACCGCTCCTTCGCGACGTTTGTTGTCGGCTCGTTTCTGCTGTGCATCCCGCTGCAGTTCTACTACGCCTTCACCAATCTCTTTCTCAACGAAATCGGGCTCGCGGAGCCGGCCACGAAGATGACCTTGGGCCAGGCGAGCGAGATCGGCTTCATGCTGCTGCTGCCCTTCTTCCTGGCCAAGCTGGGCACCCGCGCGATTCTGCTGATCGGCATGGCGGCGTGGGCGGCGCGCTACCTCCTGTTTGCCAATGGAAACGTTTCAGACGGTGCATGGATGCTTTATGCCGGCATCCTGCTGCACGGCATCTGTTACGACTTCTTCTTCGTCACGGGGCAGATCTATGTCGACCAGCGCGCCAGCGGCAAGATCCGCTCGGCGGCGCAGGGGTTCATCACGCTGGTGACGCAGGGCGTGGGCTACGTGGTGGGGAGCCAGGTCTCGGGCGCGGTGGTCGATCACTACGCAATCGCGGGTGGTGGGCATGACTGGCACGCGATCTGGCTGGTACCGGCCGTCGGGGCGGCGGCCATTCTCGTGATCTTTGCGCTGGCATTCAAGGGGCAGTCGGACACGGCGTGAGGTGCGCAGGAATGTACCGGCCGCTTACTGCTCCGCGGCCCGTCTGCTCCGCCGGTCAAGAATGAAGCCCGTTGTTGTGAGCAGGATACCGAGGCCCACAACCGCCAGGATGACGAGCCACAACCGGTCGCCGGTCTGCTGGTAGAAACGCAGGATGCAGGCGATGAAGAAGAGCCGGACCCCGATGGTGGTCGGGTACAGCTGATGGATGTGGAGGCGGATGATCTGTACGACCAGTGTGCTCAGTGCGAGCATGAAGGCGCCGGTGAAGCTCACAAACGTCGGATCGTAGGAGCGCTGCGCCATGAGCAGGCGTAACGTCTGCTCCGGCGCCACAAGCAGGGCGGCACCGGTCGCGGCGAGATACCCCGCGAGGTAGAACAGGCTTGCCCGCTTGAAGGCCATCCCCTGGTCGCGGTCCATGGCGTTCCTCCAACGCACCGATGCTACCTGGCCCGCATCCGGTTGTTCTTGGGGTTGTGCTCAACCTCCGCCAGGCCGAGCACCTCCATCACCGGCGGTACGTACATCCCGAAGCGGCCCCGCAGTCCCTTCTTGAGGCCATACCACCCACCGACGGGATTCTTCGCCGATCGACCCCACGCCTCCACAGTATTGTCGGCTGCCGGCTTCTGTTCGTCGGCGCTGCCGAGCAGCATCCAGTCACCGTGCTGCTTGAGCATGGCCTGCAGATCCTTCAGGCAACGGGCAAGATACCGCAGTTCGGTTTTTCCCACCCTGACCACGAGCGCAGGAGGGTCAAGCTCTTCGTCCATGTAGGCGGTGTACTCTGACGATCCACTCGGAGTGGTCAGGGTCCAGGGACTCGCCTTGGTCCCCTTGCCCTTGCTGGTGGTCGTCATGCCTTGCCCTCCGCCGTGCGCTTGAGACAGGTGGCGAATTCCTCGAATGCCGGCTGCAGGTCGGGGATCGACTTGGTGATCAGGGGAGCCAGCAACCCGGAGTAAACCTCATTCATCGAGAACTCGGTGCTGTCACCGGTCTTTGGGGTGAGGGTGAAGGTGCGGACACCCTGAAAGAGTCCAAGCGGCATGCCGCCGGCAAACACCAATCGCTGTGACGGCTCGAATTCCGATACGGTCAGCGGAAAGGCGCGCCCCGGGTTGAGTTTCACCTGAATGACGACCTTTTCGCCGGGAGCAATTCGTCCGTCGAATCGGGCGATGGTGGTGTTCCACTCGGTCCACCGGCCGCCGTCGATCAGAATGCCCCAGAGGATGTCGGGGGTCGCGCGGATGCTGGCGGTGACGCTGAATTGCTTCATCCGGATCATCTCCGTCATGGGGGAGCCCACACCCTACGAGCGAAACCCGCAGGCGCGGCAGCGCGTTCCGGTTCGTGGCTGGTCAGGTGCCTGGGATGTGGTGGATGAACTGCCCCCCGGTGATCTTGTCGCCCGTGACGGTATAGAGGGCAACCTGCGACATCCCATCCTGCGGCCCGAGGGTTTGTTAGTGACATCGTATTGGAAATGCGCTGCAAACTGGTCCTCGCCCACCTTCGGGGCGCTTGCGCTCGCGCTGTGGGTCTCGTGATTGGCGATCCACCACTCCGACGTGCCACGAACGGCTGGCTCGCCCCGGATCACCGCGGGCATCTGCGCATTAGCCACTGGTTCGGTGCTCGCGGCATCATCGGCGCAGCAGCAATCGATTGCCTCGAGGCTTTCCCTCGCTGCAGAGATCCACGGGTGCCGATGCTACGGAGTCTGTCGACATGATCCCGTCCCTGAGCGCAGCGGGCCGATGCAATCGCGCCGTGGAACAATCCTGCTTCCGCGGATGGTGGCTCTCCGGATTCCGGCCGGGAAGGTCAAATTATGTGTATATGCAGCTACGTCAAGGACTCCTGGGGCGGTTACACGATCGATACTCCGGCCCCACGACCCGGGGTGGTCGGCGTGGCCGCGACACGAAGCAGGCGGAGGTTGCCGATCACGGCCTTCCAGGTGGAGGCCCCAACTCTCGTCACGATCTCGTTTTGCACCCGGTCCCAGTGCCTGAGAGCCGCGGTCAGCTGTCGGGTGCCCGTCGGGGTGATCTCGGCCAGGCGGACGCGTCGATCTTCGCCCACCCGGAGTGCGACGAATCCCTGTGCGAGGAGCGGCTGGAGTATGCGCGGGATGGTCGACGGATCGGTACCGACATGCGCAGCGAGGGCGCCCACCGTCAGCTCTTCCTGGCGGGCCAGCGTCATGAGCAGGTTGAACTGATTGGCGGTGAGCCCTGCCTCCTGTAACGCTCGGTCGTACCGACCGGCGATGGTGCGCATGGTCCTGCTCATATGCCGGAACACGCAGAACGCGGGGTCATGCCGCGCACTGGCCAGCGCCGCCGTCAGGCTGCCTCCCGCAGGCCTCGGCGGTCTCGCGGTGCCTGCCTTCTGCACGCCAGATTGCGCCAGGCGACCTTTGCGCCTGGGCGAGGTACTGGATGTCATGTGCGCTCCGTGGGGCGTGCGGGATGCGGCGTCGAGGTCGGCCAAGCGGCCCGAACACCTGGAACAGCATCGGGCTGCATGCCCAGAGAATCTGCATTCCGCTGCCGCTGGCCGTCAAACTGGGCGTGGCGGTCGAGCCCGCCGCCGCTGGGCGGCAACCGCGCGCGTAATGCGGAGTGGCGGCGGGCCGCCGTGCGAACGCAACTTCGACTGGAACATCACTAGGCACCTCGTGTCCTGGAATGACTATGGTCAGCCGGGATCTTCCCCTCGACGAATAATGCTGCATCTTCCAGGCGCGCTCCGGTAT
>JANOFA010000574.1:0-8851 GCA_031413355.1 Gemmatimonadota bacterium
TGCTGTGGGCGGAAGGGTATAGCTACCACGATATGGCGACTGCGCTGGGGTTGAACGAATCCAGTGTCGGCACTCTTCTGGCCCGGGCACGGCGAGCGTTCCGGGACACCTATGGAGCGGCCCGTGATGCATCTTGAAGACGAGCGGATCCAGCGCCTGCTCCACGGCGGACTGGGGGAGCCGGAGCACTCGGCGGTCCAGGCCCATCTCGCGGGCTGCGCGGATTGCCGTCAGGCGGTGAGCGCAGCGGAGCGGGAGAATGACGAACTCAGGTCGCTCCTGCGCCGGGTCGACCACCGGCCACCCTCCATCTCGGCTGACGCGATCATCGCCCGGGCCCGTGCGGGCGGCGTTGCCTGGGGCCGACTGGCGGCTGGCATCTTCCTTTCACTCGGACTGGCGAGCGCGGCATACGCGGCGCCGGGTTCGCCGCTCCCGGGGTGGATCGCAGCGGCCGGGCGGCTTGTGACGGGCACCGCGCCACCCACGGGCCCCGCCGCGCCGGCACCACCTCTGCCTGCGCCGGAACTCGTCGGTGTGGCTGTCGCTCCCGGCGCGCGCCTGACGATCGTTTTTGCGGCCACCCAGAGCGAGGGAGCCGCCAACGTCCTGCTCACGGACGGTCCGGACGTCATCGTGCGTGCTCCGAACGGCAGCGCGACCTTCACGTCGGAGGCGAGCCGGCTGGTGATCGATAACCACGGTTCCACCGCCAGCTTCGAGATCGAGATCCCTCGCGTCGCCACCTGGGTGGAGATCCGCGTGGCCGGGGTGCGGATCTTTCTCAAGGATGGGATTGCAGTCACTTCGACCCCGTCGCCAGATACCACGGCGCCCTACCAGCTTCCCCTTCACCCCCGGAATCCCTAGTCGCCTGTCACAAATCACCGCGTCATCTGTTCCTCATCGACGGAAGGCATTCCCCCGGATTCAACCTTCAGCGAACGAGGCTCCAGTGATGACCCGCCCTTTGGCACCACTCGCCATTCTGACGGCTGCCCTACTGGGCTGTGCCAACAACCCAACCGGGCCCACGCCGGTTTACAATCCACAAATTCCGGCCGCGTGGGCCAGCGCTGTCACAAACACCTACTTTCCGCTGGTCCCTGGCACGGTGAAGAACTTCTCCGGCCAGACGCCGGGGGGCCTCGAGACAATCACCTATGAAGTCCTCCAGGCGACCAAGGTCGTGAACGGCGTCACCGCGGCGGTGGTACTCGACCGCGTCTACCTGGCGGGAAACCTGATCGAGGAGACCTTCGACTGGTTCGCACAGGACACCGCAGGCAACGTCTGGTATCTGGGCGAAGAATCGCGTGAGATTCAGAACGGGCAGGTGCTCAACACCGAGGGTTCGTGGGAGTGGGGGGTCGATGGTGCACTGCCCGGCATCTACATGTGGGCCGATCCTGCGGCTCACGTCGGCGAGGAGTACCGGCAGGAGTATTACCAGGGCGTCGCCGAGGATCTGGGAAAAGTCATCACGCTGTCGCAGAGTATCACGGTGCCAGGTGGCAGTTTCACCAACTGCATCGTCACCGAGGACCGCGTGGGGGCGGACCCAAGCCAGCCGCTTGCGCACAAGACCTACTGCCCGCAGGTCGGTTCGGTTCATGAGTTGGCGCTCGATGGCTCCACCCCGGTGGTCCTGGAGAGTCAGTCACCGTAGAGGAGGAGCCGGGCCGGACTGAGCCAAGCCCAGAGCTGGCGGCAGGACCGGTGAGGAGGTGATCTTGGCCCCCATCTCGTCAACCTCCTCCGGAGTCTGTCATGGGTCTGCTCGAAGATCTTGTTGGCAAGGTGCAGCAGCAGATGGGCGCATCAGACACACCAAAGCATTCCGATCTCATCGGTCACCTGATGCAGATGCTCGGAGGCAGTGGTGGCGTAGGTGGTCTTGCCGGTCTCACGCAGCTGTTCAACCAGGGTGGGCTCGGCACTGTGATGCAGTCGTGGATCGGCACCGGCCAGAACCTGCCCATCTCGCCAGAGCAGCTTCAGCAGGTGCTCGGAAACGGACAACTGCAGCAGCTCGCCGCCAAGGCGGGGCTGGACCAGGGCCAGCTGACGCAGGAGCTCTCACACCTCCTGCCGCGCGTCGTGGATCACCTCACTCCGGCCGGCAAGCTTCCCGAGGGAGACCTGATGGGTGGTGCGATGGAGATGCTTAGGAAACTGCTCTAACCCCGCGTCAGAAGGCGACCTGCACACCGGCGTGGATCACGAGCAGGTCTGTCTTACTCTCGACCGGATTCACGATCACGCTGCCGCCCGGCGTCGTCTGGATGCTCCCTTCGCGCAGGTATCGGGTAGTGCCGTGCCCCTGGAAGAGGAGGCCGGCATCCAGGAACACCGGCGAACTGCCGTGCGACACCTGATAGAGGAATCCGCCTCCCCCCGAATACCCAAGTGTAAAATCGTTGAAGTTGTCAGATTCGGCGAAGGGCGAGGTATTGAGAGTGCCTCTGGCGCTGGTGGAGGTGGTGAAGACGGAAAATCCGACGAAGCCATTGACGTAGGGCCGGAATCCGCCGCGGGTCAGGTGGAACTCCGGGCCGACGCCAAAGGTAAAGATGTCATTGGTGGTGGTGAGATCTACGGTAAGTCCCGGCAGGGTGGGGCTGAGGGGCAACCGCTCGGTGGTGCGGCCGTACTCGATCCAGGACAGGTAGAGCCGCAAGCCCGCCTGGCGGGAGCGATCGAGCATGAAGGTGACGTTGCCGCTGGCGCCGAAGCCGGTGCCGACGAACTGCCTGAACTCGCCCTGCGGAACAGCCACCTGCAGGTTGAGCCCGCCGAAATTCTTCAGACGCGGCTGATCGGTGACTTCGCGGTAATTCTGGCCCGCCAGCGCGGGTGCGGTGGCAATGGTAAACAGGGCGGCGAGAGCCAGGCGATGGTGGTTCACGATGCACTCCGGGAGTCGGTGAGCCCGGGCCAAGCATATCCCCTCCGATTCCGACCCGAAAGGGCGCTCTGGCATCCCCCCCGCCCGGGAGATACCTTCTTCCCCGCAGTCTTCTGCCTTGCCCCAGGGATGGGACACCACACGCTACCGGGCCTTCCGCGTCGTCGGAGGGTGACCATCCCATGCGACTCCCAACCAGCCCCCTCCTGCTCGTGCTCGCGTTGCTCCCCGTTGCCGCGCGGCTGCCCGCCCAGGGCGCGCAGCAGGCGACGACCGCTTTCAGCCGTGGCCGGCCGTTAAGCGAGTGGATCGTCCAGGCCGATCACTATATCCCCGACACGCGGCGCGAGGCCGTGCGTGCGATCGCCGCGCTGGGCCCCGGCGCCCGTGTCGCACTGCCCGTCCTGCTTCGTGCAACCCGGGATGACACGGAAGAGGTCCGCTTCTGGTCGGTCGAGGCGATCCGCCGCATCGGACCCGGCGCACGGGAGGCGGTCCCGGCGCTGCTGGTCGTCCTCACCGATGATGTCCGCCGGGTGCAGCTGCTGGCCCGGACGGCCCTCGAGGCGATCGGTCCTGCGGCTGTTCCAGCCCTGATCCCCGCCCTCCGTAATCCCGACCCCTGGGTTCGCGCGAATGCCGCAGAAGCACTCGGTGCCATCAATGCTTCCGGTGGCGGGAGTGTCGTCAAGGACCTGGCGCGCCTGCTGGCCGACGATTCCCTGTGGGTGCGTGCCTCTGCCGGCTGGGCACTGGGTACCCTCGGACCCAGGGCGAAGCCGGCGGTCAAGCCGCTGGTCAATGCACTGCAGGAGGAGCTGCGGCGCGATCCCGATCTGCGGGCCCCGACCCAGCGCGCACGGGTCGAGCAATACAGCTACGCATTGGGTCGCATCGGACCGGCTGCCGGTGAGGCGGTCCCGGCGCTGCTCTCAGTCTTCTTCGATGGCGGCGACTCGCTCCGCGTCGTCGCCTCGGCCGCACTTGCGGGGATTGGTGCCCGTGCCGCGCCGGCGTTGGGGCAGGCGCTCACCTCCGAGCGGAGGGCTACGCGGATCGAGGCCGCCCACGGCCTCCGGCTGATGGGCCCGCAAGGGAAGAAGGCGGTGCCGGCACTCATCCGGGTGCTGGAGACCACAGACGAACTCGATGGAGGACACGACCTCCTCGTCGCGACAGCCGATGCGCTCGGCAGCATCGGGAAGTCGGCCAAGGGTGCGCTCGGCGCACTGGGCAAGGCGCGGAAGAAGAACGTCTCGCCCGACGTTGTCGCCGCGCTGGACCGCGCGACACGGAAGATCCGGGCCGGGGGCTGAGTTCGCGGGTCATAGGCCGTTAGCCGTTAGCCGTTGGCTTGCAGCACTCACCATCTAGGACTACCCAACCGCCCAATCGCCCAATCGCCCAATCGCCCAACCGCCCAACCGCCCAACCACCCAACCGCCCAATCGCCCAATCGCCGCCCGCTCATCGCCCACCGCTTGAATCGCCTGACCAAACCCGCTAAGATCTTGCGCCTGTTTCTCTTAGGACACTGCCGACGATGCCGACATACGAGTATCTCTGCCCTGCCGGGCACCACTTCGATCTGATCCAGAAAATGGCGGACAAGCCAAAGGCCCGGTGCCCCAAGTGTGGCAAGCAGGCCAGTCGGCAGATCTCCGGCGGAGCGGGTCTCGTCTTCAAGGGCAGCGGCTTCTACATCACCGACTACGGCAAGGACGGCAAAGGCCCCCGCAAGGACAGCGACGCAGCGCCCAAGGCCGATGCACCGGCCGCGGAAGCCGGCACCAAGGCCGATACCAAGGTCGATACCAAGGTCGATACCAAAGCTGAGGCGAAGCCTGCCGCGGCCGAGAAGGCCGCACCCAGGACCGCGGCCAAGAAGGCCAAGGAGTGAGCGATCTGATCCGGGCCGAACTCACCCGTGTTGCTGCCGCGCTCGGCGCACCGGGCGCGGCGTTTGTACTGGAGCGGCCTCGCGACGGCGGCCACGGCGATTTGAGCACCAACCTCGCCATGGTGCTCGCCAAGCAGCAGAAGACCAATCCGCGGGCCGTTGCCGCGAAGGTCATCGCGCTGCTGGAGATCCCGCCCTCCGCGGTATCGAAGGTCGAAATCGCCGGCCCCGGCTTCATCAACTTCTGGCTGGCGCAGGACGCGCTGGCGACGCTGCTGCGGACGATCATCGAGACTGGCACCGCGTTCGGGAAGCAGTCGTTCGGTGAGGGGCAACGGGTCAACGTCGAGTTTGTCTCCGCCAATCCGACCGGGCCACTCCACGTCGGGCATGGCCGTGGCGCCGCGATGGGCGATGCGATCGCCGCCCTGCTGGCGTGGACCGGGCACGCGGTGACGCGCGAGTTCTACGTCAACGACGCCGGCGCCCAGATCGAAAGGGTCCGGCTCAGCCTGCGGGCAAGAATCGCCGAGCTGCTGGGGAAGTCGGGGCCCGACACCGCGATTCCCGAAGGGGGCTACCACGGCGATTATCTGGTGGAGCTCGCACGGGAGATTCACGCTCGTCCGGATACCAGGAAGACGCTGGACGATGACCTGCACCTCGCCGAGATCCTGCTGCGGCAGGAGCAAGAGGGCCTGTTGCAACGGCTCGGCGTCCGGTTCGATACGTGGACCTTCGAGCGGCAGGTGCTGAGCGCCGGCAAGGTCGAACGGGCGCTTGCGCTGCTGGCTGAACGCGGCCTGACCTACGAACAGGACGGCGCGCTGTTCCTCCGCACCAGCGATTTCGGTGACGACAAGGACCGGGTGCTGCGGAAGAGCGATGGCAGCCTGACCTACTTTGTGCCGGATATCGCCTATCACATCGACAAGCACGAGCGCGGCTTCGAGCGCGTCATCGACGTGTGGGGCGCGGATCATCACGGCTACATCCCGCGGATGCGGGCGGTGCTGCGGGCGCTGGGCTACGGGGAGGATTTCTTCGAGGTCGTCCTGGTTCAGCTGGTGAAGGTGGTCAAAGACGGTGAAGAGGTCCGGATGTCCAAGCGCTCCGGCGATTTCATCACCCTGCAGGAGCTGGTCGACTGGGTCGGCGTGGATGCGACGCGTTACTTTTTCCTCATGCGTCAGGGTCAGTCGCCCTTCACCTTCGATGTCGATCTTGCCCGCAAGCAGACCGACGAGAACCCGATCTTCTACGTCCAGATGGCCCACGCCCGGATGAGCGGCATCTTCCGGGTCGCGGGCCGGGCGGTGGAGTCGGCGACGGGCGACGTCGCCCTGGACGCGTTGCCGGCCGAGCAGGACCTGGAGCTTCTCAAGAAGCTGGCGGTCTTTCCGGAAATCGTGGCCAAGGCGGCCCGGACCCGGGAGCCGCACCGGGTGACCGATTACCTGGAAGATCTCGCCCGGATTTCGCACGGCTGGTACCATCATTGTCGCGTCCTGGGCGAGCCTCCCGCCACGGAGTCGGCCCGTCTCGCGCTGGCCCGCGCCGCCCGCGTCGTGTTATCCAATGGACTCTCGCTGCTTGGCCTCTCCGCCCCTGACCGGATGTGACCCGATGCGTCTGCTTGTCGTAGGCAGTGTTGCGCTCGACTCAATCAGCACCCCCTTCGGCGATGTCGTCGATGGTCTCGGCGGCTCCGCGGTGTACTTCAGTGTGGCCGCGTCGCTGCTCACCGGAGTGCAGGTCGTCGGTGTTGTCGGCGATGACTATCCGGTGGCGGAGCTGGATCGGCTGGGGGCGCGTGGGATCGACTGGAGCGGAGTCGAGCGCCAGCAGGGCGAGAGCTTCCGCTGGAAGGGGAAGTACAGCTTCGATCTTTCCAGCCGCGAGACGCTGGAAACCCGGCTCGGCGTCTTCGGCGGATTCCAGCCCAAACTGCCGACCGGCTTTCGCCACACTCCTTTCGTCTTCCTCGGCAACATCGATCCGGAGCTGCAGCTCCGGGTGCTCGATCAGATGCAGGCGCCCAAGCTGGTGGCGTGCGATACGATGAATTACTGGATCGAGAGCAAGCGGGAGACGCTCATGAAGGTGATCAAGCGGGTGGACCTGCTGATCATCAACGACGAGGAACTTCGACAGCTCGCCGGCGACTGGAACGTCCCCCGTGCCGCGAACTGGGTACTGGCCCAGGGGGCCCGCCGGGTCATCGTGAAGCGGGGCGAGCACGGCGCGCTGCTGGTCGAGCCTGGTGGCAGGTTCTACGCTCCGGCCTTCCCGCTGGAAGAGGTGTTCGACCCGACCGGTGCCGGCGACTGCTTTGCCGGGGGCGTCCTGGGCTATATCGCGCGGAGCGGCGAGGTGTCGAGTCCGGTTCTGCGCCGGGCGATCGTCTACGGCGCGGCGATGGGATCGTTCGCCGTTGCCAAGTTCGGCATCGGTGGCTTCGAGGGCGTGACCCGGGAATCACTGCAGGACCGGGTGCAGAGCTTCCACGACCTGACCCACGTCGACCTGGCGGAGCCTATCGGATGACGGAGCGCCAATACGCCGCGGCGGGAGTCGATCTCCAGAGCGCGGATGCCGCCAAGGCGCGCATCGGCGAGCTGGTGGCGAGTACCCGCACCGCGTTCTCGGTGGGCCTTGTCGGGGCGTTCGGCGGCATGGTCCGCGTTCCTCCCGGCATGCACAGTCCGGTACTGGTGATGAGCACGGATGGGGTCGGGACCAAGGTGCTCGTCGCGCTGCAGGCGCAGCGTTTCGATACGGTGGGCGAGGATCTTGTCAATCACAGCGTGAACGACATCCTGGTACATGGTGCCCGACCTCTCGCATTCATGGACTACGTCGCGGGCGCCGGACTCACCGTGCAGCAGATCGCCGGCATCGTGGAGGGTGTGGCTCGGGGCTGTCGAGTGCATGGGATGGCACTCGCCGGCGGCGAGACGGCCCAGATGCCAGGGCTCTACCAGCCCGGCAATTTTGACCTGGCCGGCACGATTATCGGTGTCGTGGAGGAAAAAGAGGCCCTGCACGGGGACCGCATCCGGCCGGGAGACGTGCTCCTTGCCTACGCCTCGACCGGATTGCACACCAATGGCTATACCCTGGCCCGCCGGGTGATTTTCGGCGTGATGGGTCTCACGCTGGGCGATCCGCTCGGAGAGACGGGACGGAGCGTGGCCGATACCCTTCTCGCGGTGCACCAGAGCTACGTCACCTCGGTGATGCCGGTCATCTCCCGCCTGCATGGTGTCGCTCACATCACCGGTGGGGGGATCGGTGGGAATCTGGTCCGGGTCTTGCCCGCGGAGTGTGAGGCCGTGGTGGAGTCGGCGAGCTGGCATTGGCCGCCGCTCTTCCGCGTGCTGCAGGAAGCGGGGCGGGTATCCACCGACGAGATGCGGGATGTCTTCAATCTTGGGGTGGGTCTCATCGTTGTGCTTCCGCCTGCGGCGGTGACGGCGGCGCAGGACGCCGCGCGGGCCGCCGGCGTACCTACCTGGGTTCTCGGCGAGATCCGCCGCGGGACGACGGGGGTGCGTTTCTCCGATTAGCACCTTTCGACATGGGGTTCCCCGATGCGCCGCACTACCGGTTTCCACTCCGCCGCACTGGTCGCGGCGCTCTTCGTTGCCAGCAGTCTTCCAGCCGGCACGCTCTCCGCCCAGAACTCGCCGCCACCGTATCCCGAATGCAATACCGCACTCATCACCACGTCGCAGCAGAACGTGAACGTTTGCGATGCCGCAGTCGATGGCGTGGACATCTTTCACCCCGTCGCCGGCCTGCTGGTGACCGGCGGCAACCCGGTGTTAGGCAGTTTCCGGCCGTTGGGGGGATTGTTTCACTTCTCGCTCACGGTCCGCGCCACCGCGACCAAGGTGGTCACCCCCGACCTGAGCTATGACGGCAACGGCACGACGGTCGGCAAGGGCGACGACATCTTCGCCCCGATGCCGCAGCTCGAGGTAGCGCTCGGCCTCTACAAAGGCATGAACGGCTTTCTCGCCATAGATCTGCTCGGTTCC
>JANOFA010000575.1:0-2012 GCA_031413355.1 Gemmatimonadota bacterium
CCGCCGCGGGCTGGGTGCATGGATTCGCGGCCTACGGCGAACCCAAGTACCCGCGCGGTTTTGCGAACTTCGAGTACGCTGACGGCTGACGGCTGACGGCTCCCGATACGCATTGTGAATGGTGTCGATCATCGCCCAGAGCATCTGCAGCTTGAAGGCGAGGGCTTCGAAGGCCATCCACTGGGTCTCCACGGTGGTGCAATGCTGCTGCACGATCGCGAGGCCATGCTTGACGTCTCGCGGCGCCTGCACCAGCCGGCTGCGGAAGTAGTCCATGGCTTCCGGCGGGATCCAGGGGTAATGGATCGGGAACGACTCGATCCGCTGCCCGTGGATCCTCGGCGCAAAGAGCTCGGTCAACGACGATGCACAGGCCTGCACCCACGGCTTCTGCCGACAGAAGGTGACATAGGACTCGCAGATGAGCCGCACCGCCGGCAGCACGTGGCGCTCATCCTCCATTTCCTCGCGGGGCACGCCGAGGTGGACGCCGAGCCGGATCCAGAGTTCGATGCCGCCCTGGCCGGGCTGGGTCCCGTCATGATCGATGATGCGCTCGATCCAGACCCGGCGCACATCGGGATCGGGGCAGTTCATGAGGATCGCGCCATCCTTCCGCGGCACGACGCGCTGGTAGGCCAGCCGGTTGGCGGCCCAGCCCTGGAACTGCCGGCGGGTGAGCTGGCCGGCGTACATCAGCTGGTGAAAGGGATGCTCGATGTAGTAAGAGCCATGGAAATTCCGCAGGGCATGCTCCAGCTCTGCTGGCGTGAGCGGCTGGGTGAGGACCGGAATCGGCGGCGTCGGCGGCGTCGCTAGTTCGGAGGGGGCGAGCGCTTCGGTCATTGGTCGAACCCTGGTGACTGGCCATTAGCCGTTGGCCGTTGGCCGTTGACAAGCCCGGCACGACGGTTGGCCGTGACAACCACGCCGTCCTGCGTCCAATCGGGGGTAGTCGCCAATGGCCAACGGCTAACGGCCAACGGCTTCTTGTCCGCAATTCTCATAGCTCGAACCTCATCCCATCATCTCCCACCACGATGCCCACCTGCTCCACCTCACGCCGCTCCGCCGAGTCCTCAAGGAGCATCGGATTGGAGTTGTTGATATGGGTATACACCACACGCGGTCCGTTGAGCGCTCCCAGCAGCGCCAGACTGCCGTCGGTTCCGCTCTGCGGCAGGTGATCCATCTGCCGGGCGGTGCGTTCACTCAGGCCCAGACGAATCATCTCGTCGTCGGTCCAGAAGGTCCCGTCGAACAGGACCAGGCCAGCTTGCCCGAGCCGCGCGAGCAGCGCAGCATCGAGGGCGCCGCATCCGGGCACGAACGCCAGAGTCGCGCTGGTTGCCGCTTCCCGGATGAGCAGCCCGACGGTGTGACCGGCCAACTCCCGCCGGGCGAAGCGCGGCGGATCGCCCGGCACCGCGAACGCCATCACGGTCAGGCCGCTCGTGCTGCCGTCCCGATACCTCAACGGGACGGCGACATCGAGCGCGAGGTCGGTCGTCTCGACCTGGGCGAAGGCGCTCGTCACCGGCAGGATCCGGGAATCCTCTGCCAGCACCGCGCGGACTGCGGCGGTGGCGTAGAGCTGGAGATGGCGCCCCTCCCGGAGAAGCGCAATGCCAACCGTATGATCCAGCTCGGCATCGGTGAGCACGATGCCCTCGACCGGAACATGGCGCATCCCCATCGGGACCTCGGTGGTGAGGCGGCCGAGCTGTTCGCGGACATCGGGCGAGGCGTTGAGCAGGAACCACCGGTGGCCGTCGCTGCTGATCGCGGCCGACGACTGAGTCCGCGGATGGGCCTGCTCCGGGTTGGAGCGGGCGACGCGACAGGGGGGACACCAGCAGTTCCACTGGGGAAACCCGCCACCCGCAGCCGTTCCGAGCAGGATGACCTGCATAAAAAAAGGAAGCGGGGGGGGCAGATGGGAGCCCCCCGAAAAATAGTCAGACAGGAAGGGTGGGGGAAGAAGCGGGGGGATGAAATGTGTGCGCACAGGC
>JANOFA010000576.1:0-7395 GCA_031413355.1 Gemmatimonadota bacterium
CCATCCGCGAGATCACCGCGGACATGACGACGGCTGAGCGGATGCACCGGCTGCTGATGGGCGATGTCGGCACCGGCAAGACGGTCGTGGCGCTCTTCGCGATGTTGCTGGCGCTGGAGAACGACTATCAGGCCGCCCTGATGGCGCCCACCGAGCTGCTGGCGGAGCAGCACCTCGCCACGCTGACGGCCCTCCTCGCGCCGCTCGACCTCCGGCCGGAACTCCTGCTGGGCCGGCTCACCGCGGGCGAGAAGGCCGAGACACGGAAGAAACTGGCGGAGGGCCAGGCCCGGCTGGTGGTCGGTACCCATGCGCTGCTGGAAGAGAATGTCGCCTTTCACCGGCTGGGCCTGGTTGTCATCGACGAGCAGCATCGCTTTGGCGTGGAGCAACGGGCCCGGCTCATGGCCAAGGGCGACGCGCCGGATGTCCTCCTGCTCTCCGCCACGCCGATTCCCCGCTCGCTGGCGCTGACCCGGTTCGGTGATCTCGACTGTTCGGTGCTCAAGTCACGCCCGCCCGGCCGCGGGACGGTCAAGACCGCGGTACGCGGTGTCAGCCAGCGGGCTGCCGTGCTCACGTTCGTGCATGAGCAGTGCAGCAATGGTCGCCAGGCCTACGTCGTCCTGCCGATCATCGAGGAGTCGGAGCGGGCCGATCTCCGCGCCGCCACCACGATGGCGACGAAACTGACGGCGCTCTGGCCTGACCTCGAGGTGGGGCTGGTGCATGGCCGGCTCAAGCCGACTGACCGCGATGAGCTGATGCGCCGCTTCCGGCTCGGCGAGATCCATGTCCTGGTCGCCACGACGGTGATCGAGGTCGGAATCGACGTGCCCAACGCGACGGTTATGCTGATCGAGCACCCCGAACGGTTCGGGCTGGCGCAGCTGCATCAGTTGCGGGGGCGGATCGGGCGGGGGAGGGAGGAGAGCTACTGCATTCTGCTGGCCGATGGGCCCGGCTCGCGGCGGCTCAAGGCGTTCGCCGCGACCAACGACGGTTTCAAGATCGCGGAGCTGGACCTGCAGGAGCGCCGGATGGGTGATCTCATTGGCTCGCGCCAGGCGGGTGACTTCGAGCTCCGGCTGGCGCGCCTGCCGGACGACACCGACCTGCTCAGTCGCGCCCGGACCGAGGCGCGTGCCATCCTGGATGTGGACCCGATGCTGAGCCGTCCGCGGCATCAGCCGCTCAAGGAGCGGGCGCTGGGACGCTATCCCCGGGCGTTGGAGCTGTTCCGCACCGGCTGACGCTGGGTGCCGGCGGGGACGCCTGCACCTAGGCTAGAACGGGATGCGCAGGCCGAGGTGGGTACGCGGTCCGATGACCTGCACTGTCGGCTCGAACGGGATGTTCTTCGGCGGCGACTTCGGTCGGGTGAACTCCCACACGAACAATCCCGCAGTCGCCAGCAGCGTCACCTCTCCACCGACCAGCCAGCCGCGGGCGCGCCGGTCGGCGGAAAGGGAGGTCTGGTAATAGCCCTCCGAGATCGGGTCGATGTACTGCCCGTTGGCCTGTTGATCGCAGCGGGTCTGATCGTCGAAGCAGTAGCCCTCCAGGCTTTCGAAGGCCTGGTCCGCGTCGTGATGCGCGCTTGACGCCTTCAGCCCCATGCCGACCGCCGCGGCCAGCAGCGCCCACTTCCCATATCTCACCACCGCCGGTATCGAGCGCACCATCGGCGCGATCGAGTCCTGCGCGGCGAGCCGTCCCGCCGGCGCGGCGGCAAGGCCGATCAGCGTCGCGGTGTACAGGGTCCGGATTCCGGGCATGGTCATGGGTGCATCCGCTGCAGGTCGCCCCGACCGCCAAAGATCAGGAAACCGCTGTCCGGCAGCGCCACGGCGCCGAGTTCCACGGGACGGCCGAGTTGTGTGGTCCAGGCGAGGCTGCCATCGTGCCGGGAATAGGCGCGCAGCCCACCGTTCGAGGCGCCGGTCAGGATCCAGGCTCCGATGACTTCGGGGGCTCCGGTCGCGGGCCACGGCGCGCGCTGCAGCGGTTCGGCGACGGCGCCGTCGCCCAGGGTCACGATCCGGTAGAGCGAGCCCACCTGGGTGACGGCGAAGAGCGTGTCGCCGGTGACGGCGGGTGGGGTGAGCACCGGGGCATCGAGCTGCACGCGCCACTGTTCCGTGAGGCTGTCTGGGTCGATCGCGAGGACCAGCGAGTCTCCGGTGCCGGCGACGAGCAGATTGCCGAAAGCGCGCCAGCCCGCGGTGATGACGCCGGGGGCACGCCGTCGGAGGGTCACTTTGCCATCCTTGACCCGGATCCGATAGAGGCTGTCGTACGAGCTGATGAGTACGTCTCCCCCGCCCAGCGGCACCGGGGCGTAGCGCGACGTGGGCAGGGGAAGGCGCCAGGCGATGCGCCCGGTCGCGGCATTGAGCGCGACGACCTGGTTCTTCCGCGTCATGCCGATCAGCTTGCCGTCCACCAGCGCGAGCGGCGACTGGATGTACCCGGTGGAGCTGGCCCACACCTCCGACCCGCTGATGCTCTGGAACGCATGCACCTTTCCTCCCGGCTGTTCGGTGCCGGCATAGATCAGGTCGCCGGACTGGAGCACGCCGCCGACGACAGAACCGCTCGCCCGCACCGACCAGCGGGTACGGCCACTCTGGAGGTCCACCGCGACCACCCGGCGGTCGGAGCCACCGATGTAGATCGAGGTCGCATCGACGGCGACCGGTGCACTCGGCCCCCGCACCGGGCGACTGCGCCAGAGCAGCGTGAACGGCGTGCCCGCGACCGGCACGGGCGACTTGAGTTCCGCCGGCTCGAACTCGGGAACCGGGCGATACCCGCCACATCCCGCGTTGACGCTCACGAGGAGCAGGGCTAGACTCCACGCCCGCCCGCCACCTGGCCGGCTCACCCGCCGATTCCGATCATGACCACCGTCCGCATTGAAGATCTCGCGCGCCACGTCGGGCAGTCCGTCACCATCCGCGGATGGGTTACTCACACCCGCTCCAGCGGCAAGATTGCCTTTGTCGTGCTGCGTGATGGCACGGGGTACCTCCAGGGTGTGCTCAGCAAGAAGGATGTGCCGGAACCCGTCTGGGCCCGATTTCCCGGCCTGACCCAGGAAGCCAGTGTCGCGCTGACCGGTGTGGTGCAGGCCGAGCCCCGCGCGCCGGGTGGCTTCGAGATGCACCTCTCCGACGTCGAGCTGATCGGGGCCAGTCCCGACTTTCCGATTCAGCCCAAGGAACATGGTACCAGCTATCTGTTCGAGCATCGCCACCTCTGGCTCCGCAGTCGGCGCCAGGTTGCGGTGGCACGGGTGCGGCATGAAGTCGTCCAGGCCATCCGGGACTTCTTCTTCGAGCGTGGATTCACCCTGGTCGACACACCGATCCTGACCGGGTCCATCGGAGAACAGGCGGGCGAGCTATTCAGCACCCAGTACTTCGATCTGGGCCAGGCCTACCTCGCGCAGACCGGCCAGCTCTACGTCGAGGCCGCCGCCGCCGCCCTCGGCAAGGTGTACTGCTTCGGGCCGACCTTCCGCGCGGAGAAATCGAAGACCCGGCGTCATCTCACCGAGTTCTGGATGGTCGAGCCTGAAGTGGCCTGGAACGACTCCGCGGCCAACATGCGGCTGCAGGAGGAGTTCGTCAGCTACGTCGTCGGTCGCGCACTGGATCGCCGGAAGGAGGAGCTCAAGGAGCTGGAGCGCGATACCACCACGCTCGAACGGGTCCAGGCGCCGTTCCACCGGATCTCCTACACCGACGCCGTGGCAAAGCTCAACGCGCTCGGCTCCGACATGGAATGGGGCCGCGATCTCGGCGGCGACGATGAAACGCTGCTGGCCCAGCAGTACGATCGGCCGGTCTTCGTGTTCAACTATCCGAAGGGCGTCAAGGCCTTCTACATGAAGGAGAACCCGGACGACCCCCGCACGGTACTGAACAACGACTGCCTGGCCCCGGAAGGGTACGGCGAGATCATCGGTGGCTCGCAGCGGGAAGACAGCTACGAGCGACTGCTGGCCCGGATCCTGGAGCAGGGGCTCGATCCCGAGGCCTACCGCTGGTATCTCGACCTGCGGCAGTACGGAACGTTCGTGCATTCAGGGTTTGGTCTCGGCGTGGAACGTACCATCGCGTGGATTTGCGGTCTGCCTCACATCCGGGAGACGATTGCCTTCCCGAGACAGATACATCGGCTGTATCCGTGACTCCCAGGCTGATCGGATGAACGGGAGGGGGCCGACCGGCGGTCGGCCCGCTACCCGCTCACCTCACCGCTTTGACCTCATCCCATAGCACATCCAGCGCCTCCAGCCCCGCCGTCGCCATCTCGATGCCGCGCTCGGCGGCAAGCGCCTCTACCGCCTCGAAGCGGGTGCGGAACTTCCGGTTGGCCCGATCGAGTGCGGTGGCCGGTTGCACCCGCGCCTTGCGGGCCAGGTTCACGACCGCGAAGAGCAGATCGCCAAGCTCGTCGATCACCTCTTCGGGCGGTGGCGCCGCAACCGGTTCACCGGTGAGCGCCGCTGCACCGCTGCCGATGTGAGGGCCGTTCTCAGACCCGCCCCCGGCGTCCGCTGAAGCGGGCTTCGATAGTGCCTCCTCGACCTCGGCCAACTCCTCGCGCACCTTGTCCGCCGGCCCGATCGTGTCGGGCCAGTCGAACCCCACCGTCGCCGCACGTTCCTGCAGCCGGTACGCCATGACCAGGCTCGGCAGGGCGGGCGGCAGGCCGGCCAGTGTCCCGGTCAGCCGTTCCCGCCGCTTGAGCTCCGACCAGCGCACCGCGGGTCCCAGGTCAAAGAGATGCGGGTGCCGCCGGCGCATCTTCTCCTCGAGGTCGCTGGCGATTCCGTCGGCGGTAAACTCCTGCTGTTCTTCGCCGAGCACGATCTGCCAGGCCAGATGCAGCATGAGATCGGCCACCTCCTCGCGGATGGCGTCCGGCTCTCCCTCGGCGATCGCATGGTCGAGTTCAAACACCTCCTCGACCAGATAGGGGCGAATGGTCTCGCGGGTCTGCACCCGGTCCCAGGGGCAGCGGCGTCGCAGGTCACGCACCATCGCGCAGGCACGCCCAAGCGCTGATTTGTCTTGCATTTGTCCTCCTCGATCCGTATCATACGCCCCGTTCAATCATGACGTCAATCACTGACGCGCCAGTGCGCGCGTGGGCCGAGGTGGACCTCGCGGCGCTGGCCGACAATGCGCGCACCGTGGCGCGAGTTTCGGGCGCCCGGCTGCTCCCGATGATCAAGGCCGACGCCTACGGCATCGGTGCCCCTGCCGCCGTTCGTGCGCTTGCGCCCCTGAACCCGTGGGGGTTTGGCGTCGCGACACTCGAGGAAGCCGCCGCGCTCCGGGCAATCGGGGTGGCTCATCCCCTCGTCGTCTTTTCCCCACTCCATCCCGATCAGATCCCTTCCGCCATCGCAGATGGCATCCGTCCCGTCATCGGGGATGCCGCCGCGCTGCAGGCCTGGAATGGGGCAGGCGGCGGGCCCTTTCACGTCGAAATCGACACCGGCATGGGACGAACCGGCTTCCGCTGGGACGATGCTGCCGGGTGGCGGGTGCTCCTCGGCGACGCTGGCGCCTGCGAGGGCATCTTTACCCACTTCCACTCCGCTGAGGCCGACCCAGGCTCGCTGATCATCCAGTGGGAGCGCCTGCAGGCCGTCGTCGCGGCGCTGCCGTACCGGCCGGCACTGGTGCACGCGGCCAACAGCGCGGCTGCACTCGGTGGGCAGGCGTTCTCCGGTGACCTGGTTCGGCCAGGGATCTTTCTTTATGGCGGGAATGCTGGTCCGCACCTGCCCGTGGCCGTGGTCCGGCTCCAGGCCCGCGTCGTCGCGGTGCGCACCGTGCGTGCCGGCGACAGTGTGTCCTACGATGCGACCTGGGTTGCCGAGGCAGATACCGTGGTGGCCACGCTCGGGATCGGATACGCCGATGGGCTGCATCGGAGCCTGAGCAATCGCGGCGTGGTGGAACTGGACGGCGCAGTGGTACCGATCGTCGGGCGGGTCACGATGGACTTCACCATGGTCGTGCCCGCAGGACCCTGCCGGATTGGCGATGTGGCGACGATCTTCGGTGGCCGCGTCTCGCTGGATGACCAGGCCACCCGGGCCGGCACGATTTCCTACGAGCTGCTCACCGCTATGGGCCCGCGGATTCAGCGGAGGTATCACGCATGAACCAGCATTTCGCTTCCCTCGTCGTGGGCCTCGCCCATCAGGCCGACCAGGCGATTCAGGGCAAGCTCCCCGAGGGGACGCCTGGCGCCCCGGATGCGCGCGAGGTCGCCCGCACGCTGATCGATACCCTTGGCATGCTGGAGCTGAAGACCCGCGGCCAGCTCGAGGCGGATGAGCAGCGACTGCTGACCGAGGCGCTCACCGGCATCCGCTTCCGTTTCGTTTCGACGGAGAAGAAGTAACCTGCGCCGCGCCGCACTGATCGTGCTCGACGGTCTTGGGATCGGGCCCGCACCGGACACGGCGGCCTACGGCGATGTCGGCAGCGACACGCTTGGCAATGTCGCGCGCGCCGTGGGCGGCCTGAAGCTGCCGCAGCTGGAGCGTCTGGGGCTTGGCTGCTGCGCCCCGCTGGACGGAATGCGGGCGGTCCCGGAACCCACCGCTGCGTTCGGTGTCGCCCAGCCAAGCGGGGCGGGGAAGGACAGCACTGCGGGGCACTGGGAACTCTGCGGGCTGCCGCTGGCGCAGCCGTTCCGCACCTACCCGCAGGGCTTCCCCGCTGAATTCGTTGCGGCCTTCAGCCAGGCGACGGGGCGCGGGGTGCTGGGCAATCGGGCGGCTTCCGGCACCGCAATCCTCGTTGAACTGGGTGCCGCACACGTCGCCACCGGGTCGTGGATACTGTACACCTCGGCCGACAGCGTCTGCCAGATTGCGGCGCATGAGGAGGTGGTTCCGCTCGCGGAGTTGTATCGCGCCTGCGAGACCGCCCGCGAACTCCTCACCGGTCCTGACGCGGTCTCGCGGGTCATTGCCCGGCCCTTCACCGGCACGGCGGCGCCGTGGACCCGCACCACGCGGCGCCGGGATTTCAGTGTCGCGCCGCCGGGGGAGACGCTGCTCGACCGGCTGGCGGCGGCGCATATCCCCCGGGTCGGAATCGGAAAGGTGGATGAGCTCTTTGCCGGTCGGCACATCACCAGCGTCCACCCGCGGGACAATGCCGAGTCCTATGCCGCGATCGCGAGTGCCCTGCGCACGATGCATCGCGGGTTGCTCTTCGTGAACGTGGTCGAGTTCGATCAGAGCTGGGGCCACCGGAATGATGTCCCCGGCTTTCACCGCGGGCTGCTGCAGCTGGACCATGCGCTCCCGGCGATGCTGGCCCCGGTCCGGGACGAGGATCTGGTTATAATTACCGC
>JANOFA010000577.1:0-1245 GCA_031413355.1 Gemmatimonadota bacterium
GCCACCCGGAAATGGTGCGCACGCTCGCCATCGGCCTGGTGCTGCTGGTGGCGCTACTCGTCATTCGCCTGATGGCCACGGTGTGGGAGAATGCGAGGCTGGTGCGACAGGGGGCGGCGCTGCAGGCGGAAAAGCTCGAGGCACTCCGGCGGATCGCGGGTGGGATCTCGCATGAGTTCAACAACATGCTCACGGCCGTCATCGGCCACGCGGAGCTGGGGCTCTCCGAGGTGGAACCAGCGTCGCGGGTGGGGCGCGATCTCGAGGGCATCCGCGCCGCCGCCGATCGGGCGGCACGGCTCACCCACCAGCTGCTCGCCTTCAGCGGCAGACAGTTCACCGGTCTGGCACCGATCGATCTCGCCGCCGAGCTGCGTGCGCTTGCACCACGGGTGCAAGAGGCGGCCGGGCCTCGCGTGACGGTCGTGCTCGAGCTTCCCGCCTCGCCGGCCCGCACGGCCGGGGATGCAGCCCAGCTGGGCGAACTCGTTCTGACCCTGGCGCGCCGCGCCGAGCGGGGAATGCCAGGCGGGGGAACGCTGCGGCTGGAGCTCACTGCCGTCGTGCTTGAGGGACCACTTACCGATGCGACCCTGACGGCTGGCGCCGGCTCCTACATCCTGCTCTCCATCAGTGATACCGGCCCGACCATCCTGCCGGAACTGCTGCCTCACCTCTTCGAGCCGTATTTTCCTTCCGGGTCGAACTCACGAGTGCCAGAGCTGGGATTGGCTGCCCTGCATGGAATCGCGGCGGGGCACGGTGCGGGCCAGAGGGTGCAGGCGGTCCAACCTCAGGGCACCCGATTCAGTCTCTACCTGCCTCGCCTCACAACCTGAACAGCACGATCGGGATCTTGGCGGCTTCGGCCAGGAAGTAAGCCAGCTCCCGTTGCCAACTGGCCGAGATCGGACTGGTCGTGGTGGGGGAGGTCCAGGCGGTGAGTCGGGTGCGGCCGACTTCGAAACGCAGCCGCAGCATGTGAAAGGGGTCGCTCACCAGGAGCACGCGCCTAACCCGATGCTCCCCGGCCCACGCCGCGACGGCGGTGATGGAGGCCTGGGTCGAGCGGCCCTCCGGCCGGACGATCACAGCATCCCGCGGCACGTGCTGGGCGACCAGGTACTGCTGCCCGACCGTCGCTTCACTGACCCGGTCGCCCTCGCCAATGCCGCCCGTGACCACGACCAGCGGTGCCAGCCCCTCCTTATAGAGCGCCAGCGCATGATCCAGCCGGGCGCGCAG
>JANOFA010000578.1:0-10384 GCA_031413355.1 Gemmatimonadota bacterium
GGAGGAGCGAACCGCGCTTCGCTGACGGCTGACGGCTGACGGCTGATGGCCCGCACCAGGAGACCATGCATTGACCGACGACATCCAGCATCGCCTCACCACCGAAGGCGCCGACTTGCTGCTGTTCGCAGGGGTGAACGACGCGAACCTGACCGAGCTGCAGCGCGCGACGGGGGTACGCGCCACCCTGCGCGGGGACCTGCTCCTGCTCGGCGGGTCGATGGAGCAGGTGGAACGGGCCGCGGCGGTCGCGCAGGGCATGCTCGAGCTGGCGCGGATGGGCGAGTCGGTCGTGCCGGACGATGTGTCGCGGCTGGTCGCGGCCGGCCCGACCCAGGAACCCGCGGGGGCGGTCGAACACAAGATCATCCTGCCCGGGCTGCGTCGTATCATCGCCGCCAAGACCCAGGGCCAGCGTGACTACCTCCAGTCCATCGCCACTCACGACATCGTCATCGGCATCGGTCCCGCCGGTACCGGGAAGACCTACCTTGCCGTCGCCAAGGCGGTCGAGGCCCTGGCCCGGAAGCGGGTGAAGCGCATCGTGCTCGCACGGCCGGCGGTGGAGGCGGGCGAATCGCTGGGATTCCTCCCGGGCGACATCCAGGCCAAGGTCGATCCGTACCTCCGCCCGTTGTACGACGCGCTGGAAGACATGATGCCGGCCGACAAGGTGCAGAAGGCGCTCGAGACCCGCACCATCGAGATCGCCCCGCTGGCCTATATGCGCGGCCGGACGCTGGCGGATGCGTTCATCATCCTGGATGAGGCGCAGAACGCCACCGGCGCCCAGATGAAGATGTTCCTCACCCGGCTGGGCCTGAACAGCAAGGTCGTCGTCACGGGCGACAAGACCCAGATCGACCTGCCAAAGCGGGAAGATTCCGGCCTGGTACAAATCGAGCGCATTCTGCCAGGTGTGGATGGGATCGCCTTTGCCTACCTCGACGAATCCGATGTCGTTCGTCACAAGCTGGTGCGGGAGATCATCAAGGCCTATGCGGAGGATCAGCACGGCTAGTCAGCGGCGGTCCGACGCCGCAGCCCCCGGACGCCGGCGAGGCTCCGTGGGAGCCCCTGGCGCAAGGAAGGCCGGAGTGGCGCCTCCGCCACCCACGGAAGTGCGAGTGACCGGCCGACCGGCCGGCATCACGCTGACGCTGGTGCGCGAAATCGTGGCTTCGGTGCTCTCCGGGGAGCGGGGATCGGCCAAGCCACCGGCCTATCTCTCCTTCACGTTCCTGTTCGCTCCCGCCATGCGGCGGCTGAACCGCGAGTGGCTGGGACACGACAGCCCGACCGATGTGCTCTCCTTCAGTCTGACACATCCCGATGGCGGAATCAGCGGCGACGTTTACATCTGTCCCACCGTGGCCGTCGCGGCCGCGCGCGAGCGGGCGATCCCGGCGCGGGAGGAGCTGATCCGCCTGGTGGTGCATGGGACATTGCACGTCCTCGGGCACGATCATCCCGAAGGGCCGGGCCGGATGCGTTCGGCCATGTGGCGGCGGCAGGAAGGTTACGTGAAGGCACTCGCGTGATCGAAGCGCTTCATCTCCTTATCACTCCCATCGCCACGCTGGTCTTCTCGCTGTGGGCGGCGTGGCTCGCCTTTGCCGCCGAGGCGGATGCCGAGGTGCCACGCATCCTCGCCGACCAGCAGGCCGCCGAGGGACGCGACCTGCCGCCGGCGCGCGCGCTCTACGTGGCGCATCTGGCACTGCTGGTCCTTGCCGGTGCGGCGGCGGGAACCGCCGAGAGCTGGTGGGCGTGGTCGACCGCAGGGTCGCTCGGGCGCCTCCTGCTGGTGGTGCTGCTTGTCTGGGTCGTCGGCAACATCCTGCCGCGCCTGCTTGCCGCAGTGGCCCCGGAGCTTCCCAAGCTGGTGCGGCCCGCCGCGCTGCGCAGTCTCCGGCCGCTCGCGCCATTACTTCGGCTGATTGCCCGTGTGGACAGCCGGATGCGCCCGCCGCTTCACACTCTCGGTCGTGACAGTGGCCCCGCGCGGCGTGACATGCTGCTCGGGCTCTTTTCGCTGGCGGACATGTCGGTGGCCGAGGTCATGACGCCGCGTATCGATGTCGTCGCGGTGGACAGCGGGGCGACCCGGGAGGAAGTCATCGCCACCCTCCGGCGTTCCGAGCATGCACGGTTGCTGGTATACGACGGGCACCCCGACGCGGTTGTGGGCGTGCTGTATGCCAAGGACATGCAGGTGCTGGTGCCCCGGGGGCACCTGGCGGGCGAATGGCAGGCGCTCATCCGGCCGGCGGCGTTCGTGCCGGAGGGGAAGACCCTTGATCGCCAGCTGCGGGACTTCCAGCGCGGCCCCAGTCACCTTGCGGTGGTGGTGGATGAGTTTGGCGGCACCGCGGGACTGGTGACGCTGGAGGATATCCTCGAGCAGGTCGTCGGCGAAATTCAGGACGAATACGACACCGATGAGGTCGCGCCGGTGGTGGAGGATGGGGACGGCCGCCTCTCGGTGGAGGGCGGCGTCTCCCTTGCCGAACTCGAGGCGCTGCTCGGCCACAGCTTTCGGCGCGAGGATGTGACGTCAGTCGGCGGGCTGATGCTGGATGTCTTCGGGCGGGTGCCCCGGAGTGGCGAGAAGATTGAAGTCGATGGAATCGAGATCGCGGTGGAGCAGGTCGTCCGCCGCCGGGTGCGGCGTGTGGTGATCACCCGCCCCGCGCGCGCCGAGACGACCTCGGAGGACAGCACTCCATGACCTGGGCCGTGCTCCTGGGAGGGCTGGCGCTGGCCGTCTTCGGCGCGGTGGCGGGAACCGCGCTGGTGTCCCTGAGCCGGCTCGAGCTGACCCGTGCTGTCGCCCAGCAGTTGCGCGGCCATGCCGGCTCCCTCTCCTGGCTCGCGGAAATGGAAACGTACCTCGGCGTGACCTCCGCCCTCACCGCGCTTGGGGTGATCATCGCGGGTGCGGCGATTCCGGCGTTCTTCACCGGGTTCACCCTCGCGGCGCTCGCGTTGCTGCTGCTGCTCGTCGTCATGCCGCTGGTCCTGCTGGCAGGCTACCTGCTGCCGCGCTGGATTGTTCGGCCGCGCGCCGGAGAGTTGCGGAATTTCGTCGTGCCCGTCCTCCGGCCATTGGCCAGGATCATCGGCATCTTGCTGCCCGCGCGGGCGCTCCCAGGTGCCACCGAACTTCGCACCTTCTGGCGCCAGGGCGCGGCGTCAGGCGTGGCGCCGGACGATGAGTTGATCATGGTCGGCGGCGTGATGACGTTCGCCGAGCGCCCGGTACGGGAGGTGATGACGCCGCGCACCGACATTGTGGCCGTCTCCGAGGACGATGCACTCGACGATATCGCCCAGGTGTTCTCCCAGAGCGGGTACAGCCGGCTGCCGGTGTACCGGGTGACGCTGGATGAAATCGTCGGCATGCTGCACGCCTTTGACCTGTTCACGCTCACACCAGGGCAGCGGTTGCCGGTGCGCCCGGTGGCGAACGCCCCCGCGGGTCGGACCTGCGGCGACCTGCTGCTCGACATGCAGCGGGAGCGGCGCCACCTGGCGGTGGTGCTGGATGAGTTCGGTGGCACGCTCGGGATCGTGACGCTGGAAGATCTGCTCGAAGAGCTGGTGGGCGAGATCTTCGATGAGTTCGATGTGGCGGCCCCGCCCGCCTCCGATGCCATCTCGCCGCTGCTGGAAACGGATGCCGGCACGCCGATCGCGGCGCTGGAGGAACGCTTCGGCGTGCGACTGCCGGAAAGCCGTACCAATACGGTGGCCGGCATGCTCACCGAACTGGCCGGTCGCATCCCGCTGGCCGGCGAACGATTCCTGGTACGCGGACTCGAACTCGAAGTCGTGCAGGCGACACCCACCCGGATCGAGCGGGTGCTGGTCCGGCGTGGATCGCCGGTCGCGACAGTCCTGGCACCGCAGGTTGAAGGGGAGGGCAATCGATGAGCCGCACCACCACGATCGTGCGCTCGATGCTCGAGCTGATCCGCCGGGGTAACCTCCCCGGCTTTCTCGCCCTGGCGAAGAAGGCGGAGCCGGAGGATCTGGGTGATGTCCTCTCCTCGCTGGACGAGGAACAGCGGCTCGTGGTGGTGAAGGCGCTGCCGCGCAGGGTGTCGGGCATGGCCCTCATCGAGATGACCGATGAGGACCAGGCCGAGGGGACGCTCGAGGACCTCGTCGCGGAGGCGCCCGAGGCGGCAGGCGAGATCGTGGACGAGCTACCCGACGACCTCGCCGCCGACCTGGTCGGCGGCCTCAATCCGGAGGACCAGGAGAAGGTCCTCGCCGAGATGGAGGACCGGACCGACGTCGACGATCTGCTCCGCTATGACCCGGAGACGGCTGGCGGCCTGATGACCGCGCAGGTCGTGACGGTGCTGGCCTCCACGACGGCCGGAGAAGGCATCGAATCGCTGCGACGCCAGGCCGAGGAAATTGAGGACTTCTCTCAGGTCTACGTCGTCGACGAGTCGAATCACCTGCTCGGCATCCTCCCGATCGAGCGGCTGGTGACCAGCCCGGCCCATCGGCCGGTGCGCGAGCTGATGGAGGACACCGAGGCCCGGGTGACGCCGGAGGTGGATCAGGAGGAAGTCGCCCGGGTCCTGCGGCGCTACAACGTCCCTGCGGTGCCAGTCGTGGATGGTGCGGGGAAGCTGCTCGGCCAGGTGACGTTCGATGACGTGATTGATGTCGTGGAGGCGGAACAGACCGAGGACCTCCTCAAATTCGGCGGTACTTCCGCGGATGAAGAGCTATCCGCGAAGTGGACCAGCGCGGTGAAGAGCCGTTTGCCCTGGCTGCTGATCAATCTGGTGACGGCGTTCCTCGCCGGCTGGATCGCCTCGCAGTTCCAGGACGAGGTGAGCAAGTTGCTTGCGCTGGTGTTCTGGATGCCGGTGATCGCCGGCATGGGCGGGAATGGCGGGACCCAGGCGCTGGCCGTGACGGTGCGGCGCGTCGCGCTGGGGCTGATCCCCGCCGACCGCGCCGGCCGGGTGATCGGGAAGGAAGTGCTGGTCGGGCTCACCAATGGGATGGCGAACGGGATCGTGGCGGCGCTTGTCGCCATCCTCCTGGGGCATGGCAGTCAGCTCGGACTCGTCGTCTTCCTGGCCATGACCGGCAATCTCTTTGTGGCCGGGTTCGCCGGCGCCTTCATTCCGCTGGTGCTCAACCGGTTCAATGTAGACCCTGCGGTCGCTTCCTCGATCTTCGTGACCACATTCACCGATGTGTGTGCGGCTTCCTGCTGCTGTTCGGGCTGGCGGGGTGGCTGATCACGTAGGCGCGGGGCGCGAGGCGGTAGGCGCCGGGCGGAACTGCAATCCGCGTGTTGGAGTGGTGACCAGCCATAGAACAGCGGCGGCGGGAACAGGCAGTTCGCCCATCCCGCCGCCGCTATTTTCCTGGCCTACCGCCTACCGCCTACCGCCTACCGCCTACCAGCCCAGCACAATCTCCGCTCTGGTATAGACGAACCGCCCGTTATAGCCGAACGGCGATGCCGCCGCCCACGGGAAGGTGCCATAGTTGTTGTTGAACAGCTTCGCCGGGTCGGAGTTCGGATCGTTCGGGTCGGTCGGCGTATTCGACGACGGCTGGTCGGGGTAGGTGTCGAACAAGTTGCGCACGCCGACCGACAGGTTGACCTGGCTGAAGCGGTAACCAACCTCCATGTCGACGAGCGTCTTGGCGCCGTACCGCTCGCGGCAGAGGTCGCAGAAGCCAAGCTGGGCCGAACTGAACTTGCCGTAGTACGCCGCGCGCGCCAGTGCATGCAGCCCACCGACGCTGTATTGGGTGGTGAAGGTGCCGCGCCAATCGGGGCGCTCCTCGGTGAGGCCGATGTACGTCACCGAGTCGATGAGGCCCGGTTCCAGAGAGTTCGCCAGCACGGTCGGCAGCGGCGAGATCCGGCTGATCGAATTCTTGGTGTAGTTGCCGCTCAGGGTGAGATCGAGCGTACCCGACGCCCCGGCGGGGACCTTCAGATTCGCGGTCAGGTCGATGCCCTGGGTCTTGGTGTCGAGGCCGTTGGTGAAGTATTGCACGGCGCCGATGCCGGTGATGCCGTTGTTCGCCAGAATGGCGAGCGTCGTATCGTCATCGAAGGTGGCACCGAGCAGGATGCGGTCGTTGATCTTGACGTGGAACAGGTCCAGCGTCAGGGTGAAGTTGTCGCGGGGCGAGATGGCCACGCCACCGCTGAAATTGATCGAGGCCTCCTCCTTGAGCGGCTTGGCGCCGAGCAGGGTGGCGACCGGGTCGTCCACCGGGAAGTTGCCGACCTCGATCAGTTGGCCGCCGATGGAGCTCGTGGTGATATGGCTGAAGAAACTCTGGGCCAGACCGGGCGCGCGGAAACCGGTGCTGGCGGCGCCGCGGAAGACGATGCGCTGGGACGGCTGGAAGCGCAGGGCGGCTTTCCCGGTGATGCGCTGGCCGAAGTCGCTGTAGCTCTCGAATCGACTGGCGACGTTCAGCAGCACTTTGGAGCTGAGGTCGGATTCGAGGTCGAGGTAGGCGCCGAAGTTGCTCCGGCTATGATCGCTCGCATCTCCGGGGCGGAAGCCGCCGAACACGGAGGAGCCATTCGGTGCGAGGTTGCCGGGGTTGCTGGCGCTGTCCTGTGCCTGGTGCCCGCCGGCGGCCCACGAGGCGAACTCGCCCTGAACGACCTTGTAATTCTCTCGACGGTAGGCGGCGCCGATGGCGACGTTCACCGGGTTGGGCAGGCCGAGCTGCAGCGGCTTGGACAGGTTGAGCCCGGACACGAACTCACCGCGATCAAGACGGCCGGCGAAGAACGAGGTCTGGTTGGGGATGCCGGGATCGTCGGCGGCGGCTGGGTCACCTGGACCAGTGCCCAGGATTCCGTCGAGGCCCGGGGCGCACGCCACGACGAGGCAGGGCCCGAGCGAGGCGTTGTTGGTGTTGCGCAGGTTATAGTCGAAAGTATTGCGGCCGTAGGAGGCGCCGAGGTCGATGCCCCACCCGCCAGCGCTGGTCCGGATCCCGCCCGCACCAGAGTAGTCCTTGACCGTGGGGCGGAACTCCGGCAGGAAGCCCTGGGGATACAGCTCCGTCCAGTTGCGCGGGCTGTCGAAATACCGGAAGAACCCGTTGCCGGTTCCGACCCGGTAGCTGTAGCCACCAAAGGTGTAGAACTCGGTTGAACCGCTGGCGTTCAGCGGCATGCGGAGGTTGGCGAAGGTCATGACGTCCTTCTCGAGGCCGTCACCGTAATGATGGCTCGGCTGCTCCAGCGTGTTCCGCTTCTCCACAATCGTGCCGTCCTTCGGATTGACCGAGTCGGCCACGCCATTGACGTCGACTAGAAACGGATCGGCCCACGACCGGTTGGTCGGGTCACGGTGCTGGAACTCACCGAACAGCCCCAATGATCCGCGCCCGAGCTTGATCCCGAACCCGCCGTTGACATCCACCAGGTCGCCGTCGTCCTTGTAGCCCTTGCCGGTCACATACCGGCCGGCGTTGACGTTGAAGAACGGCGAGAACGCGCCCTCCTTCATCACGATATTGACCACACCGGCGATCGCGTCGGAGCCGTATTGCGCCGAGGCGCCGTCGCGCAGCACTTCGACCCGTTCGATGGCGCCGGCTGGAATCGCGTTCAGGTCAACGCCACTGGAACCAGCCGCGGAGCCGACCGGAAAGGTGTTGAGCAGCGCCGTCTGGTGCCGCCGCCAGCCGTTGACCAGCACCAGGGTGTGGTCCGGCGAGAGCCCGCGCAGCGTGAACGGCCGGACGATGTCGTTGGCATCCGTCACGGTCTGGCGCGGGAAATTGATCGAGGGGGACAGCGCGGCGAGGATCTGGCTCGTCTCGGTCGTGCCCTGCTGCTGGATGTCCTCGGCGGTGTACACGTCCACCGGGACCGCGAGTTCTTCGGCCGCGGTGTGCTGGCCGCGGGAGCCGATCACGACGTCGATTGGTGCCAGTTCGACCGCCGAACGGGCCAGGGTAAAATCCTGGTCCATGACGTCGCTGGCGGCTACCGTGATTGTCTGGTCGAGCGGCGCGTAGCCGATGGCCCGGACGCGAATGGTGCGGGTGCCGGCGGGGACACCCCGCAGCGTGTACTTGCCCTTCGAGGTGGAGGTTGCGCGGGACGTCGTACCCTCCGCGGAAATCTGGGCGCCGTTGATCACGGTGCCGGCGCTGTCGAGGATGCGTCCCTGCACGGTGCCGGACTGCGCAGCCAGCGACGCGACTGGCGCGCCGAGGAGGGCCAGGGCCAGCAGGGCGAATCGGCGGATGTTGCGGACGACGGCAGGCAAGATGGATCTCCTCCGTGAGAGGGAATGCTGCGCTCCCGCGCACAAGTGCATGCGGCGCCGGGTGGGCGATGACATACCAGGATGGGACGGAATGCGGGACGGGAGAACCGTCAGGCTCCTCTCTTTTTACCGCTCGGAGGGGGTTTCGTCAAGGCCGGTCGGCCAGAGGAAACGGGGCGACCCGCCGGCGCCCACCTGAGCGGGTGCGAGTATACTGCCTGTACCTCAGACGTGCCCCATCCGCCCGGAACCGTCGTGCGCCAACTCTTCCTCCTCTTCGCCCGACTCGGCCTGACCAGCTTCGGCGGTCCGGCCGCGCATATCGCGATGATGGAGGAGGAGCTCGTGACGCGCCGCGGGTGGCTGACGCGCGAGCGCTTCCTTGACCTGCTCGGAATCACCAACCTCATCCCCGGGCCCAATTCGTCCGAACTCGCCATGCACGTCGGGTACATTCGCGCGGGATTCCCGGGGCTGATCGTCGCGGGCTGCGCGTTCATCCTGCCCGCCGTGTGCATCACGACGCTGCTGGCGTGGGGGTATGTCCGCTTCGGGACGCTTCCCGGATTGCTCGGCCCGGCGGAAGGCGCTCGGGCCGCCTTGCTCGCCGTGATCGCGGGTACGGTGGTTCGGCTGAGCCGCGCGGCGGTAAAGAGCAGGACGCTGGCCCTGATTGGATGCGCCGTGCTGGCCGGTGCCTGGCTCGGCCTCAATGAACTCGTGCTGCTGCTCGCTGGCGGGGTCCTCGGGGCCTGCTGGATCGCCGGGGTACCGCGGCGGGGCGGGGTGGCGGCCGGCCTTGCGCCACTGGGGCTGATCGGGTTGATCCCCGTGGGCTCAGCTCCGACCCTTCTGACCCTCGGGCTCTACTTCCTCCGCGTCGGCGCCACGCTCTACGGCAGCGGCTACGTGCTGATCGCCTTCCTGCAGAGCGAGCTGGTCACCCAACGCGGTTGGCTCACCCAGGTGCAGCTGGTCGACGCGATCGCAGCGGGACAGCTCACCCCCGGGCCAGTCTTCTCCACCGCTGCATTCGTGGGATACCTGGTCCTCGGCGTGCCCGGTGCGCTCGTTGCCACGGCGGGCATCTTCCTGCCGGCGTTCGTTTTCGTCGCCCTGACCAGCCCGCGTATCGACCGGTTGCACCGCGGCGCATGGACCCGGGCCTTCCTCGATTCGGTCAACGTGGCGTCGATCGCGCTGATCATTGCCGTCGCCATTCAGCTGGGTCGCGGGACCCTCACCGGGCCATGGCAGGTGGTCATCGCGCTCGCGGGGGCGGTCCTGGTCGTGACGACGCGGGTCAATCTTGCCTGGATCATCCTCGGCGGGGCGCTTACGGGGGCGCTGCTTCTGCAATGACGATCACCGATTTTCTCACGCGCTATGGTGTGTTCGCGCTCTTTGCCCTGACCAAGGGACCACCGCCATCAGAAGCATGTCGAGCACATCCTGGCCCTGGCGGTGGTCGTGGGCGGACTGCTGGCAGCCCTCCTGACCCGCTTGGTCCGCCGCTGGGTCCTTGACCGCTCAGGGCTGGCATATCCCCTTCTCCTGTGCGACTTTACAGCCATGGATCCTGTCAATCTTGTCGCCGGACTCCGGGCTCGCACGCCCGCCGCGGTGGCGCGTGCGATCTCGCTGGTGGAAAATGCCCGGCCGGGTTTTGAGCAGCTGCTCTCCTCGATCCACTCCTCCCTTGGCCATGCGCGACGGATCGGCATCACAGGCCCCCCTGGTGCCGGCAAGTCCACGCTCACCGAACAGCTGGTTCAGCAGTTCCGGGCGCAGTCGCTCACCGTAGCCGTGGTTGCCGTCGACCCGACCAGTCCGTTTACCGGCGGGGCGCTCCTGGGCGACCGGATCCGGATGGAGTCCGTGGCGTTGGACCCGGGAGTCTTCATCCGCTCGATGGCCACCCGCGGTTCACTCGGCGGCCTGGCAACAACGACCCGGGAAGTGTGCGACGTGCTGGATGCCGGCGGATTTGACCGGATCCTGATCGAGACGGTGGGGGTGGGGCAGTCGGAGCTGGACGTGGCGCGCAGCGCCGATTCCACGGTGCTGGTGCTGGTGCCGGAATCGGG
>JANOFA010000579.1:0-12503 GCA_031413355.1 Gemmatimonadota bacterium
GGATCGTCGCGCCCCAGCGGGCCGACTGCTGCTCCAGCCGGTACAGCGGCTGGTGATCGACGTACTTCGAGAGTGCGATCCACGCCAGCAGTCCCGCCGAGGCGTACCCACCGGCGACCGGGCGCTCTGGCGCCGCCGCCATGAAATGAGACCAGAGACCAGGATGCATTCGGGCCTGCGCGGCTTCCCCATCCGCCTCAAGCTGCTCAGCAGCGCCATGGTCGTGCTGCTGCCGATCTCGCTATTCATTTCGTTCTACTTCCCCGGCCGCGAGGAGGCCATCGCGCTCGCCGCCATGCAAAGCCGCACCACCAACATGGCGGAGCTGGTGGCCCTCGGCGTGGGACGGGGGATGCGCCTCAACGACTTTTCCGACGTTGTCTCCGCCGTGAAGTGGGTCAAACAGGACTCCTCGCTCGCGTATGTCGTGGTGGTGGACCGGGCGGGAGAGGTCTTCGCCAGCTACAACCCCCGGGAGGTGAAGTTCGACCCCGCAGTCGAGGCCGCCGGACCCCGCTTTCGGGACGCCGACAGCCTGCTCCAGACCGCGGTGCCGATCGTATTCGAGGGTGAGCGTGAGGGAACCCTGCTCCTGGGCATGTCGCTCGACTCGGTCCATGCGCAGATCGCGCATGAACGCCGGCTGGCGCTGGGAATCAGTCTCATCGTCTTCCTGCTCGGGGTGGCGGTGTCCCGATTCTTCGCCTACCGGATCACCCGGCCGATCCTGGAACTGCGCGAAGCCGCCGAAGCAGTGGCTCGGGGGGACTACAACGTCGCCCTCCCCGAAGGCGACAGCGACGAGGTCGGCGCGCTCGCCGCCGGGTTCAGGACCATGGTCGCCAATCTGAAGGAGAACACCTCCCGGATGAACCTCATGGTCGACGAGCTGGCGGCCGCCCGAGACGAGGCACTGGCTTCGGGCCGGGCCAAGGCTGATTTCCTGGCCACCATGAGCCATGAGATCCGAACGCCGACGAATGGTGTGCTCGGCATGCTGGGGCTTCTGCTCGACACCGAGCTGACGGCGGAACAACGGGACCGCGCGTTGACCGCCCACAAGTCGGCCGAGGCGCTGTTGTCGATCATCAACGACATCCTCGACTTCTCAAAGATCGAGGCGGGGAAGCTGGACCTGGAGGCGATCGACTTCGACATCCGGTCCACGTTGGAGGACGTCACCGACCTGCTCGGCGAGCGCGCGTCGATCAAAGGCCTCGAATTGGCGTGCATCGTCGACCACCGGGCTGCCAGTATGGTCCGCGGCGACCCGGGGCGGCTGCGCCAGGTTCTGATGAATCTGGTGGGCAACGCCATCAAGTTCACTTCTGAGGGGGAAGTCATCATCCGGACCCGGCTGGTCGAGGAGAGCGCCGATGGGGTCCTGCTGTGTTTCGAGGTGTCGGACACCGGGATCGGGATCTCGGAGGAGGCCCAGGCCCGGCTCTTCGGGGCCTTCTCTCAGGCCGATGCCTCCACGACGCGGCGGTACGGCGGCACCGGCCTTGGGCTCGCGATCTGCCGCCGACTCGCGGACCTGATGGGTGGCGAGGTCGGGGTCCGGAGCCGGGAAGGCGAAGGCAGCACCTTCTGGGCGACCGCGCGGTTCGCGCCCGCCGCCCCATCGCCGGCCGCCTCATCGCGCGAGTCGCTAGCGGGGCTCAGCGTGCTTGCGGTCGACGACCATCGCATCACGCGCCAGATGCTGGCGCAGCTGCTCGCCCACTGGGAGATGCGCCACGACGTGGCCGAGGATGGCCCCCGCGCCCTCGAACGACTGCGGCGGGCGGAGGAGGAGCGACGTCCCTACGACCTGGCGATCATCGACATGCAGATGCCGGGCATGGACGGCCTCGCGCTGGCGCAGGCCATCAAGCGCGACCCCCGGCTCGCGGCCACCCGGTTGGTGCTCCTCACCTCGATGGCCTTGCGAGGCCAGGCGAAAGAAGCGAGCGCGATGGGATTCGACGGTTCGGTCGCCAAGCCCATCCGCCAATCCGCCCTCTACGATTGCCTGGCGACGGTCATGGGGCTGCCTGAGGAGCGGGGCGCTGGAGCGGGCAGCGGGCCATCGCTGGTGACGCTGCACTGCCTAGCGCAGGCCCGAGCTCAGGTGCGGTCCCGAATCCTGGTGGCGGAGGATAACCAGATCAATCAGCAGGTGGCGCTGGGGCTCCTGCAGCGGCTCGGTCACCACGTCGACATCGCCGGAAACGGCCGGGAGGCGGTGGACGCGGTACGGCGGCTGCCCTACGACCTCGTGTTTATGGACTGCCAGATGCCCGAGATGGACGGGTTGGAGGCGACCGCCGTGATCCGGCGTCAGGAACTGAACGGGAAGCGCTTGCCGATCGTCGCCATGACGGCCAACGCCATGCAGGGAGACCGGGAGCGTTGCATTGCCGCTGGCATGGATGACTACATCAGCAAGCCCATCAGCCGGGGGAAGCTCGCGGAGGTTCTGGTACGATGGCTCGATGGGGCCACCGCTGACCCGCCCCGGGAGCTGCCCGAGCCGCCGGCCCCCGCGCCGGATGCAGCCGCCCGAGTGAGCCGCTTGCCGACACCCATCAATCTCAGCCAGTTGGAGGCGATCGCCGGCAACGATCACGCGACGATTCATCGCTACTTGCAGCTGTTTCTGTCGACCACCGAACCGTTGCTCGTCAAGACGGCGGCCGCGGTCGCGGCCCGGGATGCCGTGGAGCTCAGTCGGTTGGCCCACACCCTCAAGGGTGCGTGTGGCAACATCGGGGCGGAGGAGATGGCTGGTTTCAGCACTGAGTTGGAAGGCCTCGCGGCGTCCGAGGCGTGGCCCCGAGCCGAGGGGTTGCGCCGCTCGCTGGAGGAGTCATTCGCTCGAGCCGGTGAATTCATTCGATCGCGTTAGGAGCCCAGATGTCAGAGGAACTCATTTCGGACGCTACCACGGTCGTCCTGGTCGACGACGAGGTGCTGGGCCTGACGATGCTCGAGCAACTCATCGCCGGCTTGCCCGGCATGCGCCCCCGCTGCTTCACCGACCCGGTGGAGGCACTGGCCTGGTGCCGGGGCAATCAGCCGGAGATTGTGATCACCGATTTCGAAATGCCCGGTCTCAAGGGCACCGACCTCATCCGGGAGTTGCGGCGGCAGCCCCATACCCGTGACATACCGATCATGATGCTCACCGGGAGCAGCGACCGGGCGGTCCGTTACCAGGCACTCGAGCTGGGCGCGAACGATTTCCTGACCAAACCGATCGACGCGATGGAGGTGAAGGCCCGGGCCAGAAACATGCTGGCCATTCACCGGGGCCAACGGGCCCTGCGGCAGCGGGCTCACGGACTGGAGGAGGAGGTACGGCGCGCGACGGAGGCGGTTTACGCGCGAGAGCACGAAACCATTCTTCGGCTGGCCCGAGCGGCCGAGTACCGGGATTGGGAGACCGGATCCCACATCGTCCGGGTCTCCTGGTACGCCCGCATCATCGCCCGGCACCTTGGCCTTGCCGAGCCGGAGGCGGACATGATCTTCCGCGCGGCCCCCATGCACGATGTCGGCAAGATCGGCATACCGGACTACATCCTGTTGAAGCCAAGCGGACTGGACGACCTCGAGTTCGCCATCATGAAGCAGCACACGACGATCGGCCATGGCATTCTCAGCGGGAGCAGTTCGGAACTGCTCTGCCTCGCCGCCGCCATCGCGCTCGGTCATCACGAGCGGTGGGATGGGTCGGGGTACCCGGAGGGGAAACGGGCCGAGCAGATTCCCCTCGCGGGACGGATCGTGGCGGTGGCGGATACCTTCGATGCCCTCACCTCGAATCGGCCGTACAAGAACGAATGGCCGGCCGAACTGGCCTGGTCCTTCCTCGAGCAGAACGCGGGAGTTCGCTTCGATCAGGACTGTGTCGCCGCGTTCCGAAACGGGGTGAACGAGGTCGCGCAGGTTCGAGCATCCTTCCCGGACGGAGGTGCAAGGCGGCAATCTCCAGTCGAGTCGCCCGGGGCGCTGGAGGCTGGCCTCTCCCGCCCGGCGCCGGCGGCCGCCGTCAACGGGACCTCACGCCTCGACTCCTGAGGTCGCGCCGAGTGAGACCTCAGTACCTGATCCCCGTGGTCGCCTTCGCCCAACGCGCCGCGGAGTGGGCCCTCGGGCGCGGGCACGCCGACTTCGAGTCCGTGGAGCTCCGAGACTCGCGCACCGCCCCAGTGGGACGGTTTCGCTCATGCGCGTTGTCGATTTCACCACGGTTACCCCGCGCGATCTCGCCCCTGGCTTTCGTGCGCGGTCCATCCATTCCGAACGGGTGACCCAGGGGCGCGTAGATATCGATGCCGGTGCGAGACTCCCCCGGCACTCTCATCCGCATGAACAATGGACCATGGCCATCTCGAATACCCTGGAGCCTGCCGTAGCGGGCGTCCCGCGAGTACCCAGCCCCGGGCACCTTCTGCACATTCAGCCGCATGAGCCCTATTCGGCGCGAGCGGTGACCGCGTGCCAGGTTGTCGACGTCTTCCAGCCAGTGCGGGAGGACTACCGGTAATCCTCCTGAGAACATGAAAACCCTCGCGAGATGCTGCTCTCGCGAGGGCTGTTCATCAGCGACGGTGCAACACAGTGGGCCTGAGAGGAGTTGAACCTCTGACCTCACGCTTATCAGGCGTGCGCTCTAACCAACTGAGCTACAGGCCCCGGAAAAACGGGGTGGGACACTACCCGGTCAGGGAACCTGCCCGGTGCACTGCCCCCCGTTCCGCGAGGGGAGCGGGGGTGGAATCGTGGGACGGTCAGCGGGACCCTAGCGGCGCAGACCTGTGCCGCCATTACCGCCTACCGCCGCCGGGGACGCTCTTCTTCATCATCGGCATCGGGATCGAACGTCGGAGGTTCGTCGTCCTCCTCCTCGTCCGAATCCACGTCCTCCTCCTCCAGGTCTTCGTCGTCCTCGTCATCCTCGTCGTCATCGTCGAAGGAAAACGCCTCTTCATCATCATCGAAGTCATCGTCGTCGCGACGACGACGGAGTTCGAGCGCCTGGACAGACGCATCCCACGGCATAAGGAATGTCTCCGGCATGGAGGTGGTAGGTAACTCGTCGACGGCAGTACTGCTCATGATGCGTCCGCCCGGTTGGCCGCCCGCGTGATCTTCTTGCGGTCGTTCGCCGCAAGCGCCCGCTTACGGAGGCGGATGGACTTCGGTGTCACCTCGATCAACTCGTCCTCCTCGATGTACTCGAGGGCGTACTCCAGCGTGATCGCCCGCGGCGTCTCCAGCTGGATGTTCTCGTCCGACGAGGTGGTGCGCATATTCGACAGCTTCTTTTCCTTGGCGACATTCACGTCCATGTCGGCCGGCCGGGAGTTTTCCCCCGCGATCAACCCCTCGTACACTTCATCTCCCGGGGAGATGAACATCTGGGCCCGCTCCTGCAGGTTCCACAGCGCAAAGCCCACCGCCTCGCCCACCCGGTCCGCCACCAGCACGCCATTCTTCCGTCCGGGGAGCGGCCCGGCCCACGGACCGTACTCGAGGAACCGGTGGTGCAGGATGCCGGTGCCGCGGGTGTCGGTCAGGAATTCGGAGCGGTAGCCAAAGAGTCCGCGGGCGGGAATGCGGAACAGCATCCGTACCATGCCCTGCCCCGGGTTTTTCATCTCGCTCAGCTCGGCCCGCCGCGGCCCCAGCTTCTCGATGACGGTACCGATATAGCTCTCCGGCACATCCGCCATCAGCTCCTCGTACGGCTCCAGCCGCGCCCCATCCGGGCCCACCTTGGTGATCACCCGCGGACGGGACACCTGGAACTCGAATCCCTCGCGCCGCATGGTCTCCATGAGGATGCCGAGGTGCAGCTCGCCCCGTCCGGCGACCATCCAGGTATCGGGACTGTCGGTGTCCTCCACCCGCAGGGCGACGTTCCGCTCCAGCTCCCGGTACAGCCGGTCCCGGACCTGGCGGCTGGTCACGAACTTCCCCTCCCGCCCGGCGAAGGGGCTGTTGTTCACGATGAAGTCGACCGACATCGTCGGCTCCTCCACCGCGATCCCCTCGAGCCGCTCGGGACACTCCACCGCCGTGATCGTGCGGCCGATCTCGATCCCCTCGATGCCCGCGATCACCGCGATGTCGCCGGCGCTGACTTCCTCGGTATCGACCTTGGCCAGACCGTCGAAGGTCAGCAGCTTGGTGATCCGGCCACGTACAAACGGCTGGTCCGCCGGTACCATTCCCGGCTCGCCGATCGGCAGCAGCGCCACCTCCTGGCCCACCCGCACCTTGCCCCGCTCCACCCGGCCGATGCCCATCCGGCCCACGAAGGTCGAGAAATCCAGCGTCGAGATCAGCATCTGGAACGGGCCGTCGACGTCGCCGGTCGGCGGCGGGACCCGCTTGAGGATCGTCTCGAACAGCGGCACCAGGTCGGTGCCGGGGTGATCCAGTTCGTGCGTCGCCGTGCCGGCCCGGCTCGAGGTATAGAGGAATGGGGCGTCGAGCTGCGTCGAACTGGCCTCGAGGTCGATGAACAGCCCCAGCACCTCATCATGGACCCGGAACGGCTCGGCGTCCTGCCGGTCGATCTTGTTGATGGCGACGATCGGCTGGTGGCCCAGCGCCAGCGCCTTCCGGGTGACGAACCGGGTCTGCGGCATCGGGCCTTCCGCCGCGTCGACCAGGATGAGCACGCCATCTACCATCCGCAGGATGCGCTCGACTTCACCGCCGAAGTCGGCGTGGCCGGGCGTATCCACGATGTTGATCTTGGTATCGCCCCACCGGACGGCGGTGTTCTTGGCCAGGATCGTGATGCCCCGCTCGCGCTCCAGCGGGTTCGAATCCATCACCCGCTCCTCGACATGCTGATTGGCCCGGAACGCACCAGCCTGCCGCAGCATCTGGTCCACCAGTGTGGTCTTGCCATGGTCGACGTGCGCGATGATGGCGATGTTGCGGATCTTCGTCTGCTCAGCCATCCAGGTCCGTCCCTGCCGTCAATCTGGAGAAGTACCGGGTGGGTCCACACACCCCGCCCCAACCGGGGCGCCGGGCGGCATATATAGACAGGGGGGAGAGGCGGGGCAAGGGCGGGAAACCACGGTCGATCACCCGATCAATGCGCGTGACCGTGATGGGGTTGGGGGAGGGCCGCGGGCGGGCCGGAATCGGCCTCGGCGCAGTGGTCAACTGCCTCCAGCTGAATCGTCATATGACCGATGCCGAGCCCGCGAAGGGACCCCTGCATCGCCTGCAGGACACCGGAGTGAGCGGCGAGGTCCGGCACCACCGCATGCCCGCTCATGGCCACCATGCCGTTGGTCACAGTCCAGACGTGCAGGTCGTGCACCGCGACCACGCCCGGCACCGCCTGCATCCGCGCCTCGACCTCCCCCATCGCGATATGGGCCGGCACCGCTTCGAGCAGGATATCGGTGCTGTCCCGGATCAGCCGCCATGCGCCGAGCAGGATCAGCAGCGAGAGGGCGACCGAGATCAGCGGATCGATCAGGGTCCAGCCGGTGGCGAGGATCACGAGGGCTGCGATCACCGCGCCGACCGAGCCCAGCAGGTCGCTCAGGATGTGGAGATAGGCGCCGCGGGTGTTCAGGTGACCGGCGTGCCGGCCGTGCAGCAGCCAGAGGCCGATGCCGTTCACGATCAGCCCGGCCACCGCAACCACCAGGAAGATACCGCCGCGGATCTCCAGTGGCTGGCGTATCCGACTGATCGCCTCGATCACCACCCAGGCGGCGAGGCCGAAGAGCAGCGCCCCATTCACCAGCGCGGCGAGGATTTCCCACCGCAGATAGCCGTAGGTCTTCCGTCCATCGGCGGGGCGCTGCGCGATCCACGCGGTGAGCAGCGTAAGACCCAGCGCCCCCACGTCGGTGAGCATGTGCCCGGCGTCGGCCAGGAGGGCGAGGGAGCCGGCAATCCAGCCGCCGATCGCCTCGACAATCATGAAGCCGAAGGTCAGCCCGAACACCACCGCCAGCCGACGCATGGGAGCGGTGGCCCGGCGAGCGGGAGCGAGATGGGTGCAGGGAGGGGTCGTCACGCCAGCAATCTATCCCAGAAACGGGTAAGGGCGGACCGGTGGTCCGCCCTACCCGCCTATCGCCTGATCGCCCAATCGCTTAGTCGCCTGATCGCTCGTCGGGCACGGAGGCCCGACCTACCCGCCCAATCGCCTAATCGCTCGTCGGGCACGGAGGCCCGACCTACCCGCCCAATCGCCTAATCGCCAGTCGGGCACGGAGGCCCGACCTACCCACCCAATCGCCCGTTCGCCTACCGCTCCATCTTCACCCGCACCCGCACCGCCTCGGCGTGGCCGAACAATCCCTCCGCCTCCGCCAGCGCAATGATCCGGCTGGCGTCCTGCTGCAGCCGGTCCCGGGTGTAGTGGATCAGACTCTGCCGCCGGACGAAATCGTAGACGCCAAGCGGTGAGGCGTATCGAGCCGTCCCGGCGGTAGGCAGCACATGGCTGGGACCCGCGATGTAGTCGCCTACCGGCTCGGGCGTATCCTCGCCGAGGAAGATGGCGCCGGCGTGGCGGATATCGGCGGCGATGGCGTCGGGGTTCTGGGTGACGATCTCGAGGTGTTCCGGCGCCCGCATGTTGGCGACGGTGACCGCATCCTGCAGCGTCGGCACCCAGACGATGAGGCCGTTGTCCTGCAGCGCCTTGCGGGCCACGGCGGCGCGCGGGTTCCGCGCGAGAAGCCCCTCCAGCGCCGCCGGAATCTGGTCCGCCAGCTGCATGTCATTGGTCACCAGCCAGGCGGTGGCATCCTCGTCGTGCTCCGCCTGGGCGATCATGTCGGCGGCGATCCACGACGGGCGGGCGCTCGAGTCGGCGATGATCAGGACCTCGGTCGGCCCCGCGATCATGTCGATGCCCACCGGCCCGAACACCTGCCGCTTGGCTTCCGCCACCCACTTGTTCCCCGGACCCACGATCTTGTCGACCCGCGGAATCGTCGCCGTCCCGTAGGCCAGTGCACCGATCGCCTGCACTCCGCCGATCCGGTAGATCTTCGAGACGCCAGCCAGCAGGCAGGCCACGAGCACCGCATCGGTGGCTCCCCCCGGCGGCGTGACGGCGATGATCTCATCCACGCCCGCGACACCGGCTGGCACCGCGTTCATGATCACGCTCGAGGGATAGGCCGCCGTGCCGCCCGGCACATACAGCCCCACCCGGTCGAGCGGCACGACCCGCATGCCGAGTATGCTGCCATCGGGCTCGAGCAGGGTGAAGCCCTGGTCGCGCTGGCGCTTGTGGTACTCCCGGACTCGCATGCAGGCGGTCTCCAGCGCCTCGCGCACCTCGATATCCACCCGGTCCAGGGCGGTCTCCCATTCCGACCGCGGCAGCTCCCACTCGGCCGGCGGGAGGTCGACGCCGTCGAAGGTCTTGGTCCAGTGGCGCACCGCGACGTCACCCCGGCTGGCGACATCGGCGAGGATCTCCTCCACCCGATGCCGGGTCAAGGTATCGGTGACGGAGGGCTTGGGCAGAAATGGCGTGAGCCGATCGAACGGCGGGACCGACACCTGACGGATCATGGCGTGCCCTCGCGGGCGGCGGATGGAGCGAGTAGTGTTCGCCGATATGGAACCGGCTGAAAATACCTACATCCCCGCGAAACTGGCGGGCGTGATCCTGCTGGTCCTGCTCAACGCCTTCTTCGTGGCCGCCGAGTTCGCCCTGGTCGGTGCCAGGCGCACACGACTGGAGGAGATGCGCCTGCGCGGGCACCGCGGGGCGGACCTCGCCCTCCGCACCATCAAGTCGCTGGACCGTTACATCTCCGCCACCCAGCTCGGCATCACCCTGGCCTCCCTGGGCCTCGGCTGGATCGGGGAACCGGCCCTGTCCGGCCTGATTCAGCAGGGGCTGGGCTGGCTGCCGACCGGGCTGGATGCGGTTGCCAGTCACGCCATCGCCATAGCGATCGCGTTCACGATCATCACTGCGCTTCATATCGTCCTGGGCGAACTGGTCCCCAAGTCCGTCGCCCTGCTCTTCCCCGAGCGGGTCAGTGCCTGGGTCGCAGCACCGCTGATGGGCTTTGCCTGGATCATGAAGCCGCTGATCGCCGTGCTCAATGGCACCGCGAGGCGCCTGCTCAGGTTGATGGGGGTTCAGGCCTCGACCGAGCATGAGCGGCTCCACTCGCCCGATGAGATTCGCATGCTGGTGGAGCAGAGCGAGGAGGGCGGTTCCTTCGGCACCGAGGATGCGCGACTGATCGAGGGGGTCTTCGAGTTTTCCGAGAAGACCGCGCAGGAGGTCATGACGCCGCGGACCCAGATGGTCGCTCTGGAAAAAGAACTCAGCGTCGAGGATGCGGCCGACATCGTGGCCTCGGCGCGGCGCTCACGCTACCCGGTCTACGGCGACTCGCTGGACGATATCGGCGGCGTGGTGCACGCCAAGGATATTCTCACCGCGCTCCGGCAGCAGCCCGGCGCGCCGGTCGGCTCCATCATGCGAGCCCCGCTCTTCGTGCCGGGCACGCGGGAGGTGGAAGATGTCCTGGCCGACATGAAGCGGCTCAAGGTCCACCTGGCCGTGGTACTCGATGAATACGGCGGCACCGCCGGCCTCGTCACCATGGAAGATCTGCTGGAAGAGATCGTGGGCGACATTTTCGACGAGTACGACCGGCTCGACCGGCCCAAGCCCGCGCCGGAAGGGGCGCCGCTGGTGGACGGCGGCTTGCCTTTGAGCGAGTTCAATTCGGCGCACGACCTGCAGCTGGACGACACCGACTACACCACCATCGGCGGCTTTCTCTTCGGCCAGCTGGGCCGGCTGCCGCGGGCCGGCGACCGGGTACCGGTGGGGCAGGATGTCTTCGAGATCGTGGAGATGGAGGGGCGACGGGTGAAGTCGGTGCGGTATCTCGTGGGCGCGGCGGCGACGGGAAAGAAAGTCTAGGCGAGTGGGAGGCGCTGGGCGCGAGGCGCAGGGGAGGAAATGGGGATCTGCGCCGCATGGCGCAGATCCCCTTTTTCCAGTGCCTTGAATCGGGCGCTCAGGACCGGGTGAATACCAGGATCAATCACATACCGGCGGCTGCCAGATCACTGCCCGCTTTTTCCAGGCAAAGTCCGTCGAATACCCCACGATCCGGCCGCAACGATTGACCGCCCTCGCCTCGCTTATTGCCAACCCGAGCGCGGGCAGCGTCGTGGTGACGCCAGGTGCCGTGAACCGCATGGTCAGGGCCTGCGTCGGTAGACCCCACGGGGCCCTCTGAAATCCCACCGCCCGGTCCTTCGCGCTCAGGCCGTAGATCACATCGAAGGCGGGGACCGGGGTGATGCCAGTACCGGCTGTCCACTGAAAGCCCTGGTGGGCACCCCCGCCACCCACGACACGCGCCCCGTAGATGGCCCAGGCAAATCCGGGGGGCGCGACGACGCCGAGGATGGTGGGCACCCCTGTCGCGCTCCAGCGAACGGCATAGCATCGGAACTCGTCGCATGCCTCACCGGTCACCTGCCCGAAGACATCTATGTCGAAGGCAGCGCTGGTCTTGGCCCAGGACGGGTTGAGGTCGGTGGTGCCGAGCGCGGCTGACCAGCGAAACGCACGGAGCTCGCCACCAAGGAGAAGGCTGTTGCCAGTACCCACGACGACGTCAGCGTCGTTGATCGCGTAGACATACGTGTTGTACCAGACCCCCGCCGCAATGAGGATGGGTGCGGCAGTCGGGGATCGCCACAGGACCGAATTGCTGTTGTCGAAGGCATCCATGACGTCACCTACGATGCGGTCGTAGTTGTTGACATCGTTGGCCGTCGTGAGCACCGCCCATGGAAACGTCGGCAAGACTCTCAGGACACCACTGCGGTACCAGAAGGCTTTCGTTCCGCTGAGGCCGACCACGAGATTCTGATCGTTGATCGAGCGGGCCTCGCTCCAGGTTTCGCCCGGGATCGCGCCGAGCGAGGTCACGGTGTAGCCGGCGTCCGCCCTCACATCGGACGTCGGCAGTGCGGCAGGAATTGCCGGGTCAGTGGCAGCATCACAGGCCAGCAATCCTAGGAATAGAAGAGCAGAGGGCATTCGCATGAGAGCCACCGGGAGGGTAGAGTTCGAAACCTGACGTGCGGACACCTCCAGACGCGGCAACGCTCCAGGATTCTCACTCCACCCGAGTTGCGGTCCGCACCGAGCGCGCGAACAGCCCAAGCATTCGGCCAACGGCCAACGGCCAACGGCCAACGGCTGCCACCTGCCACCTGCCACCTGCCAGCTGCCAGCGGTATACTCCCGCCCCATGCTACGCCCCATCGCCCCGATCCCCCCCGGCGCGCTCGACCTCACCGGCCCCGCTGTCCTCGCGCGCCGGAAGCTCCAGCGCGCCGCAGCCGAAATATTCCAGCGCGCCGGGTACGAGGAGCTGCTCCCACCGACCTTCGAGTACGAAGAGGTCTTCCTCCGTGCCGGCGGCGCCGAGGTGGCCGATCAGCTGATTCGATTTCCCGACCGC
>JANOFA010000580.1:0-12584 GCA_031413355.1 Gemmatimonadota bacterium
TACTGCGTCAATCACGTCGGGCGGGTATAATGCCATCTACCAATCAGATACAAGCACCTCGAGATGGGGCAGGGCAGCTACACCGGACTGGCGACGCTGGTCGCCGAGGAGCTCGATGCCGACTGGAGCGAGGTGCGGGTCGAGGGGGCGCCGGCGGATGTGTCGAAATACGCCAATCTCGCCTTTGGGGTGCAGGGGACCGGCGGCAGCACCGCGATGGCCAATTCCTACGAGCAGATGCGGATGGCAGGTGCGACGGCCCGGGCCATGCTGGTCGCGGCGGCGGCCGCCGAGTGGAAGGTCGATGCGGCGGGGCTGACGACGGAGAACAGCGTGGTCACCAATCCCGCGAGCGGAAAGCGGGCGACCTACGGCTCGCTGGCGGCCAAGGCGGCAACTCTCCCGGTGCCGGAAAAGGTGGCGCTCAAGGATCCGGCGAATTTCCGGCTGATCGGCAAGACGGCGCCGCGGGTCGACATGAAGGCCAAGTCTACCGGCACGGCGATGTTCACTCAGGATTTCACTCTGCCCGGCATGCTCACGGCGGTGGTGGCTCACCCGCCGCGGTTCGGGGCGAAGGTGAAAAGCTTCGACTCGACCGCGGCCACGGCCGTTCCCGGCGTGCAGGACGTGGTGCAGATCCCCAATGGTATCGCGGTGCTGGCCACCGGCTTCTACGCCGCCCAGAAGGGGCGCGATGCGCTGATCATCGAATGGGATGAGAGCGGATCATTCACCAAGTCCAGCAGCGATATCATGGCCGACTACAGGGTCCTCGCGGGCAAGCGGGGTACCGTTGCGAGGCGTGAGGGAAATGCGGAGCGAACACTCGCCACTGCCAAGGGAGTCGTCAGCGCTTCGTACGAGTTCCCCTTCCTGGCCCATGCCACGATGGAGCCGCTCAACTGCGTGGTGAAGCTCGGGACCGACAGCTGCGAGATCTGGAACGGTGAGCAGTTCCAGACGCCGGATCAGTTTGCGGTTGCCCAGGTCACCGGGCTCAAGCAGGAGCAGGTCTCGCTCAATATGCTGTTCGCCGGCGGCAGCTTCGGACGGCGGGCCAGCCCGACCGCCGATTACGTCATCGAGGCGGTCACGATCGCCCAGGCCATCAAGGGCCGGGTGCCGATCAAGCTGGTGTGGACCCGGGAAGACGACATGCGGGCGGGGTACTACCGGCCGGTGTACCTGCACTCGATCCGCGGCGCGGTGGACGCCAACGGCGCCCCGTCGGCGTGGCATCATCGGGTGGTGGGACAGTCGATCATGACCGGGTCGGCCTTTGCGGGCATGATCCAGAACGGCATCGACCCCACATCGGTCGAGGGCGCCTCGGACATGCCCTACACTATTCCCAACCAGCAGGTCGAGCTGCACACCACGGTGCTCCCCGTCCCGATTCAGTGGTGGCGGTCGGTGGGCCACACCCACACCGCCTTTGCAGTCGAGTGTTTCCTCGATGAGCTTGCCGCCGCCGCCGGCAAGGATCCGGTGGACTTCCGTCGCGCCCTGCTCACCACCTCACCCCGCCACCTCGGCGTGCTGAACGTGGCGGCGGAGAAGGCGGGGTGGGGGACACCGCTGCCTGCCGGCCGGGCGCGCGGAGTGGCGGTGCACCAGTCGTTTGGTAGCATGGTGGCAGAAGTCGCCGAGGTGTCGATCGATGGGGGCAAGGTGAAGGTGCACCGGGTGGTCTGCGCGGTGGACTGCGGCGTCGCCATCAATCCGGAGAACATCCGGGCACAGATGGAGAGCGGCATCGCCTTCGGCCTTTCCGCCGCACTGCATGGCGCCATCACCCTGAAGGACGGCAAGGTGGAGCAGTCGAACTTCGACGGCTACCAGGTGCTGCGGATCAACGAGATGCCGGTGGTCGAGGTGCATATCATCCCGTCCACCGAGAAGCCGACCGGCGTGGGCGAGCCGGGCACGCCACCGATCGCGCCTGCCGTGGCGAATGCGATCTTCAAGCTGACCGGGAAGCCGGTGCGGGCGTTACCGATAGTCCTGGCTTGAAGAAAGCTGGCGATAGGCGGTAGGGAGTAGGCGGTCTGCATTCCTTCACGCCTACCGCCTACCGCCCAGCGCCTGTCAGTGATCCGAACAGCTGTGTGCCTCGCCCCCCGCCGGCTTCACCGCCACGGCGTCCGGCACCTCAATGGGCCACTCGGTTTTCTCGGACCACTCCGTCCAGGACGGCACGTAGACCTTCACATCAGGGTAGTGCAGGAGCTCGTGCAGCGCGAAGTAGACATGGCTGGCCTCGGTGCCGGTGTTGCAGTAGATGACGATCGTCTTGTCGGGTGAGATCCCCTGCGCCAGATATGCGGCGCGCAACTCCTCGACCGGCTTCCAGGTCTTGTTCCCCGCCGTGCCCTGCAGGTCATCGCCCCAGAAATGATTGATCGCCCCGGGAATGTGTCCCCGGCGGAGCTGCGCCCCCGCGGTGCCGGCGAACTGATCGGCTGGCCGCACATCCACCAGCGTGAGCCACGGCCGGCCGAGCGAGTGCTGCACATGGATGCCCTCGATCAGGTCGAGCTGGGCAAGGGCGGGGTATTGGGTCGTGACCGCTTCTGGGTAGGCGCGGGTGAGGGGGCGTGACTCCGCGGCCCATTTGCCGTAGCCGCCATCCAGCACGTACACCGTCGGATGACGGAAGCCGGCGAGCAGCCAGGCAAGAAAGGTCGCGTTGAAGTTCTGGGCGTCACCGCTGCCGTAGATCACCACCGGGCGGTCCCGCCGGAGACCAAGCCGCGACCAGATCGCCGCGTATTCCGCCAGTGGCAGCGTGGCGCCGGGGACGCCGCCGTCGACGAGCCGCAGGGTCTCGTAGTGCAGGTAGAGTGCACCGGGAAGATGATTGGCCAGGTAGGCGTTGAAGTCGCTGCGGATGTCAATGACCGTCAGGCTGTCATGCTCCAGCCGTGCGGCCAGATCCCCGGTGGAGATGAATCCCGCCAGCGTCGGCGCGATGCCGCCTTCGACGGCGGTGTCCTGATGCCGGCTCCAGTCCTGATAGGAGCCGTCGTACAGCCGCACATTGAGCCCGAGCAGGCGGCCGGCGAAGAGGACCGCAGTGGCCTGCTGCCCGATGTGGCAGTACACCACGATGTCGTCGCCCGCGGCAGCGCCGGCGTCGGCGAAGAGCCCGCGGAGCGCCTTGTCCCCGAGAAAACGGCCGGCGCTGTCAGTCACGGCCGTGTACGGCAGGCTCTTCGCTCCGGGGAGGTGCCCCGGGCGTGTGCCCGATCCGGCGTCGAGGCCGCGGTAGAACTCGGCGTCGCGGGCATCAATGAGACGGAAACGTGGTTGCCCTATCCGCTTCCGAACCTGCTCCGCGTCCACGCTGATGCCGGGATGGGCGACAAGCGAGAGACTCGCGGTGACCGCGGGCGCGGGCGGGACCTCGGTGGTGACCGGCTTGCCCGCGGCAGTCCACGCCGGGAGGCCGCCGTCGAGCAGTGCGGTCCGGTCGCCCAGGCCGAGATACTCGAGGGTGTACCAGGCTCGGGTGGTCGGGCTGACCCAGTCATTGCCGAAGTAGAGCACGATGCGTGAGCGCGGTGTGATGCCAAAGGCCGCGACCGCCCTGATGAGCTGATCGACGGGGGGCAGTTCGAGCGAGAGCCCATCGGGCGATTTCCTGCCAAGAGTGCCAAAGACGTCCAGGTACAGCGCGCCGGGAATGTGGGCCTTGTCGTACTCCGCCTTGTCACCGACGTGGAGCAGAACCAGATCACGGTCGGCGAGATGAGCGCTGAGCCAGGCGGGGCTGACCAGCAGTCGATCGCGCGGGGCGGTCGGTGAAGGGCCGGCCGCGGCAAGCGGCGTGTGGTACAGCAGAGCGGAGGCGACGAGTGCGGAGAGGTGTCGGGTCAGCATGAGATGCCCTCGGAGTGTTCGGGTTGCTGCACGATACGGTGCCGCGACCGCAAAGTTGTGATGGTTTTGTGCGAGGGAGGTGCGGTTCTGAAAAGGCGATAGGCGATAGGCGCGAGGCGTGGGTGGTGAGGAGTGAGCAGTGAGGAGGAACTTCCGCCTATTGCCCACCGCGCACCGCCTACCGCCTTCGTCCCCTCACGCCGAGCTTCCCCTCACGCCTCAAACCGATACCCGATCTTCCACACGGTCAGAAAGTGTTGCGGCTCCGCCGGTTCCGGTTCCAGTTTGCGGCGCAGCTCCGCCATGTGGGAGTCCACGGTGCGAGTGACGACATCGCCGGCGCTGCCCCAGACCTCCCGCAGCAGATCCACTCGTGAGGCAACGGCGCCATCGCGACGGACCAGCGCCAGCATCAGGTCATAGGCCTTGGGAGTGAGATTCACTGCGTGGCCCTCGACGGTGACCGTCCGGGAGCCCTGATCGACCCGCACTCTGCCAAAGGCGATCGCCGGGGGAAGCGCTCCCGCCGCTACACCAGCGCTTCTCGACATCCTGGCGCTGCGCCGCAGCAGGGCACGGATCCGTTCCAGCAGTTCCAGCAGGCCAAAGGGCTTGGTCACGTACTGGTCGGCATCGAGCCGGAAGCCACGCACCTTGTCGGCCTCTTCGCCGCGCGCGGTCAGAATCAGCACCGGCACCGTCGCTCCGCGGGCACGAATCGTCTTCAGGACCTCATAGCCGTCGCAACCCGGCAGCATCAGGTCGAGCACGATGAGTTCGGGTTTCCATTTCCCCGCCGCATCGATCGCCGCTGGCCCGTCGGCGACATGCCGGATCTCATACCCCTCCAGCTCGAGGTTGTATCGCAGCCCCTCGGCGAGGTCGAGGTTGTCTTCCACGAGGAGAATCCGCCCACTCATGCCGGGCCTGCCACGTTCCGCGGCACGGACACGAGCCCGACGACGATCGATGTTCCCGAACCTGCGTGATCCTCGACCTCGACCGTCCCGCCGGCGCGTTCCACCAGTTCCCGCACGATCGCCAGCCCGATGCCGCTCCCGCCGACCGCGCGTGCATCGGCCGAACCGCCGCGGAAGAACGGTTCCCAGATCCGGGCGCGCTCTGCGGCTGGGATGCCGGGACCTTCATCACGGATCCGGACGAGAATCTGGTGTGGCCCCGGTTCCACGCTGACGGTCACGGTCTGGCCCACCGGCCCGAACTTCACGGCGTTGTCGAGCAGGTTGAGCACCACATGCCGGTAGCGGTCCCGGTCGATTTGTGCGACGGCTCCGGGAAGCAGCGCGCGAGCGAACTGTACCCGGCGCGACGCAGCCAGCGGTGCGAATCCGTCGAGGATCTCGGCGGTCTCGGTGCTGATGTCGAGTGGCGACGATGGTTCGGGTTCCGGTGCGCGCCGGTCGAGCCGGGTGAAGAGCAGCAGGTTTTCCACCAGGTGGCCAAGCCGGGCGGCTTCGCGGTCGACGTTGGCCATCAGCCAGCTACGCTGTTCGTCGTTCTTGTATCGACCCAGCTGCACGGTCTCGAGGAAGAGCCGGATCTGCGCGAGTGGTGTCCGTAGTTCGTGGGAGACGGCGGCGACAAAATCGGTTCGCATCCGCGCCAGCGCCTGCTCCCGCCGGAGTTGCACCAGGGCCACCAGCGCGAGGGCGATAGCCATCGCGCCGATTCCGAGGAAGAGCCATCGGGTCGATGGGGAGAGGCCGCCGGAGACGAGGAGCGCCGCCGCGTCGGGCCGGACCGCGGTGCGCACCCGCAGTCCGGCGGCCTGGGTGGGGAGGCTGTCGCTGCGTTGGAGTCTGGCATCGGGCCAGGGGCCGTCACGGTAGAGCAGGGTGCCATCGCGGGTGACGACCTCGATGGCGATCAGGTCGGCGACCGGACGCCCGCCGGTGATCGAGCGCGGCAGCAGATCTCCCTCGTCCCGAGCCTCCCGGACGATGGCGGGGAAGGTGGTGGAGTCGATGACGAAGCCGTAGACGATCGTATCCCGCCGCGCCGTCGGCATGAGGCCGTAGGCGGTGAGTCCGGCGGGGAGCGGCAGGATTCCGACGCGGGGACGGCGCCAAACTTCGGGATTCCGGATCACGCTGGTGAGCGCCAGCTGAAGTCCGGCGGCGCTGACCGGACGGAGCATCGTGTCGACGGCAGCGAGGGTATCGCTGCCCAGGGTGAAGGCGAAGTAGAGCGCGGGGCGGTACGCCGGGTTGCAGCGGCACATCTCGAGACTGTGGGCCCGATACTCCGCCAGCCGGGTGACGGACGGAATATGGTCGGCCTGATGTACCTGCTCGTGCAGGATCGGATTGGTCACCTGCCAGCTTGCTTCGAGCAGCGAGTTCTTGAGGTGCTCGGCGTAGCTCCAGGCCGCAAAGGCGGCATAGTCGCCCAGCAGCTGGTCCGCGGTGCGCTTGCGCTGGCGCTCGAGGAAATCCGCCAGCACGATCGCGCTCGCGGTGAGCGCCAGGCTCAGCAGCAGCACCGCGAGTGGCCAGCTGAACCGGGTGCGGGCTTGCGTGGCAGGTGCGGGGCGGAGTGGCATGACGGGAAGGTCGGCCGCGGGAAGGCCGGGGGCAAGCGGTGGATGTATGAGAAGTGTGCGAGATGGGTGGGGCGGTGGGCGACAGGGCTATGCCCGTGCCCCCGCCGCAACCTGGCGCAGCGCGTGACGCATGGCGGCGCCGAGGAGCGCCGGAGGGAAGCGTTCGAGAAAGGGCTCGGGCGGGTCGACGTACAGCCAGAAGACCTCCATGCACTGGCTGTCGGTGAGCTGGTCGATCCAATCGGTCCCGGGTTCGCCCGGCGTGAGCGGCGGTATTGTCATGACTCCTCTATCGCTAGAACAATTTCAGATCTGGGCCGAGCTGGAGCTTCACGCCGGCCGGGCGTCGCTTCAGCGACAGGCGGCCGAGCCGCGGCTTCAGCCGCGACGGCCACGACAGCCACTCTCCTCGCAGTAAGCGAATCGCGGCGTAGCGCTAGACGAACCGCGCCCCGAAGCGCTCGGCCCAGGTACTCAGGCTGACACAGCGCCAGACCATGTAGGGGTCAACGGGACGGCCGTCCCCCCGCCAGCGGCGCTGCACCTCCGCCGACCGTACACCCGGTAATCCCCCCACATGCTCGAGCCGCTCCGCGATCCACGGATCGAGGGCCTTGAACCAGCTCCGCATCGGGACCGAGAAGCCGATCTTGTCCTGCCGATCCAGCACGACATCCGGCACGATGCCGCGCATGGCCTGACGGAAGACCGCCTTGCGGGTGCCGTCCGCGGCGAGAAGGTACTCCTCAGGCAGGGAAAAGAGGAGTTGCACCAGCGCCGGGGTGAGGAATGGCACTCGATTCTCCAGCGAGAATGCCATGGCATTCCGATCCTCGTAGCGCATGAGGGCCTGGATCTGGGACTCGCGCAGGTTGAAGTCGAGCATTTCACGGAGGACCCGCGGGCCGCGGGCACTCCAGAGCGGAGTCGCTCCCACTCCGCGTTCGGCAAACCACGCGCCATCCAGCCACGCCGCCTTGCCGCGGAGCTGGCGCCAGCGCTCCCGCAGCGGCACGACCAGCCAACCCGGGAGGGCATGGCCGGCCGCCACACGCAGCGCCCCCAGCGTGCCTCCGCTATACGGCGTCACCGCACGCCGGGCGTCACCCACTGCCCGCAGCCAGTGGCCCTGCCGCAGCAGCGACGCGAGTCGCGCGGGGAGATAGCGGTCGTAGCCGGCCAGCATCTCATCCGCCCCCTGACCTCCGAGGACCACTTTCATTCCTGCCTCACGCGCCATGCCCAGCACCCGGTACTGCGCGTAGATCACCGGGCTGGCGAAGGGCTCGGCCTGGATCCCCGAGAGCGTGTCGATATCCCGGCGGAGATCCTCCGCCTGGAGCGTGAGCGAGTGGGCTACTGTGCCCGCGCCCTGGATGACCGCGTCGCTGAATCGTCGCTCGTCGATCAGCGGGTCCGCCGGGATGAAGCTGAAGGTGTGCAGCTCCGCCGCGGGGCCCAGGAGGTGACGCGCCGAGCAGACCACGGCGGAGGAGTCGAGCCCGCCCGACAGGGAAAAGCCGAGCGGGACGTCGCTCCTCAGGTGGAGCCGCATGCTGTCGAGAAAGGATTCGCGCACCAGGTCGGCGGCAGCGTCGAAGGAGACGTCCAGCTCCCCGGAGAGATCAAGCTGCCACCAGCATGTCGGCTGCCCGCTCGCTCCGCTCGCCGGCCGATCCAGGGAGACCTCCATGAAGTGCGATGCGGGGAGCTGGCGGATGTCCGCGAAGAGGGTGCCGCCACCCGAGTCGGTGTTGGCGGTCGCGAGGAAGTCGTAGTAGCGGCGCGGGTCGACCGTGCGGCTGACGCCGGGAAATTCGAGGATCGCCGGAATTTCAGAGGCGAAGACCAGGGTGTCGCCCGCGATGGCGTAGTAGAGCGGCTTGATGCCGAACGGGTCCCGGACCAGGGTGACCCGCCGCTCCAGCTGATCGTGGATCGCAAAGGCGAACATCCCCACCAGCCGCGGCAGCGCCGCCGTACCCCACTCGGCGAAGGCAGACAGCAGGATCTCGGTATCGCCCTCCGAGCGGAAGCTGCGGCCCAGCCGCTCCAGCTCAGTGCGGAGTTCGCGATAGTTGTAGAGCTCCCCGTTGTAGACCAGCGTCCACCGGCCGTCGGTGCTCATCATCGGCTGGTGGCTGGCCGGAGAAAGGTCGAGGATGGCGAGCCGCCGGTTCCCGAGCCCGGCACAGGGCGCGCCGACGACTGGTGGTGCGGGAAGTGTCGCGTGTCCCTCGTCATCGGGGCCGCGGTGTTCCAGCCGGTCAAGCGACCGCGCCAGCGCCTCCGCGTGGGCGGGCTGAAAGGTCCGGGTGACGAAACCGGAGATACCGCACATGCTAGCGCCTCCGCGTCATCGCCGGAGCCGGACAGTCCCGCCAAGGCAATGCAGCTCGTAGCCGCCCCTCGTGGCAGTCACGGTGCCCGGGCGATGCGATGTCTCGTGCGTCTCGTAGCCCAGTACGCCGCCGTAGCGCAGCGGCCGGCCGTCGTCAGTGGTCAGCGGCTCGATGAATCGGGGATGGAGCCCGGCGCAGAAGTGCCAGACGCGCTCCACCTCCCACTGACGGAAGTCGATCATCGGGCTCCCGGGCCGTAGGCGGGGCGCGAGCGTCGCCCGCTCGTCATCCTGTGGTCGTGGTGACGTCGTAGCGCCTGCGACCTCAGCCAGCACCCGACAGAGCAGCCGGGCGCCGCGCTCCGCGTTGAGCCGGTTGAGCTGCTCGACCGGAAAGCCCCGGGGCAGGGGAAACGCCTCCTGGCCGAGGATCTCGCCGGCATCGACCCGGTCGGTCACGGCGTGGACCGTCACACCGGTCTCGCGGTCGTCGTGATAGTAGATCCAGAAGAGGGGGAGTGGGCCCCGATGCCGGGGTAATAACGCCGCATGGACATTGAGGATCGGCGCCGGCGGGCTGGAAATGATGTCCCCGCGCAGGAGCCAGGGGTAGCCGGCAATACAGATGACATCGGGCCGGACGGCGCGGACCTGTGCGGCGATGTTCGGGTCGTCGCCAGCCTGCGCCTCCCACAGCGGTGCCTGCTGCGCCCGGGCGATCTCGGCCAGCGATCCGGGACGACGGAGGCCAAGGGTACGGGCCGCTGCTCCGAGCAGGCGGCGCGGCGTGAGTCGCGGGGGACCGGTCACGGCGGCCGGCGCCGGCCGGACGACACCCGCCAGCTGGTGCTCCGCGGCGATGGCGCGGAGGGAAGGCGGGGAGAGGTCGCCGTCTGCTCCGAAGAAGACGATGCGCATCTGTCTCGATTCGATCCACATACGAGGGTCGGCGCGGATTGCCTCGTGCCCCGGGTGCGAAGGCCTGGGGGGTGCGCTCTAACATCATGAATCAAAGAGGGCTGGATCGCCATTGACAGCTTCGGCCAGCCAGTGGTAGGGTAGTAAGGTAATGCGGCAAAGGGGGGCGCTCTTTCCCGGGGCCCCGGTCTCAGCGCGGAGTCTTCCCATTCTACTTGCCGATGATCTTTCGAGGATCAGTCAGGCACTTCACCTCCGGGATCTGGCTTCCGGTCTGGCCGGTGGGGTGACTGCGCTCCTCGGGGTTGTGCTTCCCCCGGAGTTTGTCGCGCGCATCATCGCAGCAATACAGCTACCCGCGCTCACTTACGCGACCGTGACAATTCTGGCCTGGCTCGCTGTATTTCTGTGTTTCATATTCGTGATCGAGACGCTTTTCGCCCCGAAGCGTTCCCCGTATACCTCGCGGACCTTTGTCCAGGATGTGCTGTACGCCCTGTTTTATCAGGGTGGGTTTTACAATGCCCTGCTCTGGGCCGGGCTGGGCAACATGCTCAATTCACGGTTGTCGTTCGTGAAGATCGAAGTCCTGTCACAGCTGCCGCCAATCGCACATCTGCTGATGTACTGTGTCGTTGTCGACTTCCTGACCTACTGGTGGCACCGGTCCCTCCACACGTGGGGGCCACTCTGGGCTTTTCATAGCGTTCATCATACGCAGGAGGAAATGAGTTTCATCACCGCCTACCGCATGCATCCGGTCGAGCAGCTCTGCCAGAACCTGATCATGGTGGTTCCCCTCCTGGTGCTCGGCGTACCGCCGCAGCGGTGGCTTCCACTCTTCGTGGTGATGAACCTGCTGGAGGGCTTTCAGCATACAGCCCTTACCTGGGGCTACGGCCGGGCGTATTTTGTTTTCGTCAGCCCGCGATTCCATGCAGTGCACCACTCAGCGGATCCCAGTCATTTTAATAGCAACTATGCCAAGCTACTGAGTGTTTGGGATTTTCTCTTCGGCACCGGGACCTATGTCGACCGGATGCCGGAGCGCTTGGGGGTGGACGGTCTGCCTGTACCCCGGACGATCGGCGCGCAGTTGCGGTCGCCGTTCACGATCCTGTTCGGCCGCCGCTCCCCTGCGGCGGACCCGTCCGTCGCCGTGTCAGCCCCGGTGCCCGCCGCCCGGCCGGTTTCCTGAGGTGCTGGAGATGAGCATCGCGTATCGTCGCAACCCGTCGATCGAAGCTTCGCCTATGCAGGGTGAGTCATTACTATTCGACCCAGCGACGAACCGCTTCTGCCTCCTCAACGGCACGGCCGCCTTTGTCTGGGAGCGGCTGGAGCAGCCGGCCACGGCGGAGCAGCTGGCCGCGGAAGTCTCCCGGAATTTCGCCGGGCCGGAGCCCGCACAGGTGGAGCAGGACGTGCGCGCAGCGCTGCAGCGATTCACCGATCTCGCATTGGTCACTCCCGAAGCTGTTGCCTGACCCCGCGTTCCATACCACCAAGGAGTCGAAAGATGGAAAACAAGACCCACAGCACCACTTCGGCCACCGAGCCGTCGCGGAAGCCCTACGAGGCGCCAGAAGTAATGGTCATGGATGAGAAGGAAGTGCTCAAGGTCTTTCAGATCACGAGCGCCGGCGCATCGTGGTGGGCCTGAGCGTCGAGCGCAATTGCACGATCGCAGCGTGGTGAACGGTGAATTCGGAGGCGGGCGGACTGGTGAATGAAGCGGTGCCGGCGTGGTGGCAGGACGCCGCCGTGCTGGACCGCCACCTCGACGCCGCCCCCGTTCCAACCCGCCAGGAGTGGTACCGGCTCGGGGACGGCTATCTCGAAATCCGGTCGGACGACGACCGGTTCCGGGATCGGCTGGAACTGCTGTTCCGGGAGTGCGCCGTGGAGGCGCCGGCAGAGGATGGGCTGCCCCGGGTCCGCTGCACGGTCCGGGCACCGGTCGGCGAGGCTGTCGCCCTGGTGACCTTCGCTGATCCCGAGCCGCTCGACCAGATTCGTTTCTCACTAGAGCTGTTCCCGGATCGTGGCTACGGCGAAGCGCCGTCCGCGGTGCCGGACTGGCGCCTCCTCACCCTGCCGATGTCCGGTGGAGTAGGGGGCGTGGCTGTCTCCGGCGATCGGCTGCTGGTCCATCGGTCGACGCCGTGGCAGGCGCTGGTGGGGAGCATCGCGATGAGCCGGCTGTTCCGGCTGCAGCGGGAGCTGCTGTTTCTCCACGCCGGCTCGGTCGGCATCCGCGGGCACGGTGTGCTGCTGATGGGACCCAAGGGCGCGGGCAAGACGACGCTCTCACTCGCCCTCGCCGCGCGGGGGCACGCTTTCCTGGGCGACGAGATCGCGGGAGTACGTCTCGACGGCGGACGGGCGGACGGGCGGACGGGCGGAAGAACGGATGGGATGATGGAGCTGGTCCCGATTCGCCGGTCCCTGGCGGTGCGCGATGGGCCGAGGGCCGCGGCGGTGGGGACCGCGCTCGACCGGGAGCAGGCGCCCTATGAGCCGTTCCCCGATGGGACCAGCCGGCGCCGTGCCTTTGCCCGCGAGCTTTTCCCGGAACCGGCGGTGTCGCTCCCGCTCCGGCGGCTGGTCTTCCTCCGTGGCAAGGGAGCGGCGGCGCGGATGGAGCCGGCGCCCGCCGGCCGCCAATTGTTAGGCCTGCTCACGCCGCTCGGCGCCTCGATGTGGGGCCGGCCGCCGATGCACGCTATGCGCGACCTGCTGCGGCTGGTGACCGCGGTGCCCGCCGTCATGCTGGACCTGGGTCCGCCCGAAGCGACGGCGGAGCTGCTGGCCGAATCTCTGGAGGAGTGATGGGCGAGACGATCAGACAGAAGGCGGACCGGGTAGGGACCTTCC
>JANOFA010000581.1:0-2626 GCA_031413355.1 Gemmatimonadota bacterium
GCCCACCGAACGTGGTTGTCGCCAGTGGCAGCTCCAGCAGGCGTCCACCCGGACGGGAGAGCCAGTGAGGAACCGGGGGAGCGTCGGGATAGCCGTAGTCGTGCCGGCGAATGGGGAAGAGACTCGAATCGTAGCGATAGCCCTCTTCCAGGAGGGCGTCGAAGGCCCACTCGATGCCGGGGACAATGGAAAAGCTCGGCGCCCGGAACCCGAGGCAAGGCTGGCCACTCGCCTGCTCCAGCCGGGCCCTGGACTCGCGCAGATCGGCGCGGAATTCCCCGGGAGTGAACGAGTACACCGGCTGGTGCCAGCCGCCATGGGAGGCGACTTCATGCCCTTCCTCGGCGATCCGGCGCACCAGGCGGGGGTACTTCTCCGCGACCCAGCCGAGCGTGAAAAAGGTGCCGCGCACCTGGTGCTGCGCCAGCAGATCGAGGATCCGTTCGGTGTTGGCCACGACCCGGCTGGGGTGACGATCCCAGTCGCCCCGGGAGACGATGCGCTGGAAGGCGACGACCTGGAAGTGCTCTTCCACGTCCACCGTGAAGAGGTGCACCGCTGGCGTTCGGGGGGCGAGGAGGTTCACGACACCGGAAGAGAGAGTGAGGCGGGAAGTTGTTGCCTTGCATGGGGCAGGGGCAAGGTCCGGGCCCGGAAATGAACGAGGCCCCGGCAGTCGACCGGGGCCCCTAGTTCACCACTGAGGTACTGCAGGTGGTTCAGACTGCGGTGTTCTTCTTCTTCCGGCGGTAGGCGCCGATGCCACCCATGCCAGCCAGACCAGTGGCAAGGAGGGCCATGCTGACCGGCTCCGGAGTCACGGTGGCGCAGTTGGCTGCGCGGCCGCCCGGGCTGGTGCCGGTGTAGCACTCGGTGGACTGACCGGTGCTCGTGTTGCGTCCACGGAGCACGATATCCGAAGTGGACGGATCCCACGTGCCCGAGATCTTGAAGGAGAAGGTCACCCAGTTGCTGGCATCGCTGAGATCCGTGCCGCAGGGGTTCTCAAAGACGTCGATGCCGGTGGACACCTGGCCACTGGCAGCGCAGCCGCTGGCGATCCCGTTGTTCCCGGTGAGGCCACCCCTGGGGATGGCGTTGAAGTCAACGTTGAACGCGACGGTGCCGGTGTTCCGCAGCTTCCAGGACGTCGGCGAGTCGCCGGCGCGGGAGGGACCGCTCATGTTGAGCGAGCCGAGGACCGCGCTGGAGCCACCGGTATTGTAGAACCCGATGCCGGTAAAGACCGTGCCAGCGTAGGTGTTGGTGCCGTAGGTGGCGGCGGAGTTGCCCGAGAGATTCCAGACCCGGACCGAGACGTCGCTGCCGACGACCGTGATGCTGACCGCGGCGCAGGTGGCGAAGGTATCGCCGCCACACACCTTGTAGGACTTGAACCCATCGGCGTGTGCCGCCGAAGGAGCCGCCAGCGCCAGCGCGCCGACGAGAGCGATGAACCTGCCTGCCTTGGTCATACGTACCTCGACTGTTGGTGAACTATGGTGTCACGCGGAACTTTGCGTGTTTCCAACCGAGTGTGCCGATCCAGAGGAACCCGATCGGGTAGAGCGTGCCTTGCGTCAGCGTCTTGATGATCGCCTTCCGCAGCCCGAGCTTGATGGCCGGCTCGGTCACTGCGCCCATCGCCTCACTGATGTGGCCCGCGTATCGAATCGTCAACAGGGCCAGGATCAGTCCAATGACGGCGAAGACCACCGACAGAATCCGTACTCCGGCCAACCGGCCCCGCGCCACCATCGCCCCCAGCGCCAGTCCCAATCCGATGGTCAGGAGGGGCAGTCCGTCCATGACCGTCGTGATGGTCCCGAATTCCCACTCGGCGTTCCCGGCGGCGAACGGGTAGAAGGCCAGTAACAGGTCCGCCAGCGAGACGACGGCGAACACCAGGCCGATTCCACCGAGGAGATACCACCCCGTGTCCGGCGCCGGATCCAGCGGGGCGCGATTTTTTTGGTCGGACTTGATCAGGATCTTGGAGGCGGTCATGCGGCCTCCAGATGATGCCCACAGAGTGCGGAGGGCACTAGTGCAGAGTTCGGGCCAGTTGCTCTCGCCATGATCGTCGCCTGTAAATCGTTGCAGTTGAATGCTTTAACAAATCAATCCGTCAATCGCCCGGCGCTACCCTGATGGACCTGCTGTGGTATCGCTACAACAAGAAACCACCGTTTGACTCAGGGGCGCCGGCGCCCGAAGCTCGCTTTCCAGCCCGCCCCCGCCAGCCAGAGCAGGGCGAAGGGGTAGAGCGCGGCCTGCAGTCCGGTCTTGGCGGCGGCCTTCTTGATCTGGGTCAGGGCGACCGGATTCTGCACCAGCTTGAACGCCAGCGGCAGCACCGTGGCATACACCACCAGCGCCAGCAGCATGAAGACCGCGGTCAGCAGGCAGAAGGTGGCGATGCCGCGGATCTGCCAGCGGCGTCCCGTGGCCAGCGCCGCCGCCAGCAGGAAGGCCGCGCCGAGCCCGAGCAGCGGCACGACATCGAAGAAGTGGCTCGTCGTGCCCAGTTCCCACTCCGGGTCTCCCAGCCGACTGGGCAGCCATGAGGAGACGGTGAAAACTTAAAAGCCCAAAGCCAAACTGTAGGTAACGACAGTAAAAAAAT
>JANOFA010000582.1:0-6906 GCA_031413355.1 Gemmatimonadota bacterium
TGCAGGTTCTGAAACACCCGCTCGCTCTGCTCCCGGATGCCCCCGCTCACCACCTCCATCGTCGCCGGATTCAGCGCGATCTGGCCGGCGGTGAAGATCATGCCGCCGGCTATCGTGGCCTGGCTGTAGGGGCCGATGGCCTTGGGCGCGTGGTCGGTCGCGACGATGGTGATGGACATGGACAACCCGTCTGTGAGTGGTGAGTCGGTGTCCGCCATCAGCCGTCAGATTAGACCGCTGATGGCTGATGGCTGACGGCTCCCTTAGAACAGTCCTTCAATGCGGCCATCGGGATGAACCCGGATGGCCTCCGCGCTCGGCGTCCTGGACAGGCCGGGCATGGTCATGATTTCGCCGGCGAGGGCGACAACGAATCCGGCGCCGGCCGAAGGATAGACGTCGCGGACATTGATCCGGAACCCCTTCGGCCGCCCCAGCTTCGTGGCGTCGTCACTGAGGGAGTACTGGGTCTTGGCCATGCACACCGGCGTCTGGCCCATCCCCATCTCCTCGCACTGGGCGATCGCCTTTTCGGCGGTCGCCGTGAAATTCACGCCGTCCGCACCATAGATCTGGGTGGCGATGATCTCAATCTTCTGCTTGATCGGCAGGGCGGCGTCGTACAGCGGCTTGAAGTCGGCCTTGCCTTCGTCCAGCACGGCCAGCAGTTCGCGCCCCACCTCGAGACCACCATCCCCGCCCCGGGCCCACACATCCGACAGCGCGGCCCGGGCGCCCCAGCTCTTCGCCGCGGCGATCACGGCATCCTGTTCCTCCTTGGTGTCGGACAGGAACCGATTCATCGCGACCACGACCGGGACGCCGAACTTCTGCACATTCTTGACGTGCGCCTCGAGATTCACCATGCCGCGCTGCAGGGCGGCCAGGTCCGGCGTACCCAGCGCGTCCTTCTTCACGCCGCCGTGCATCTTGAGTGCCCGCACCGTTGCGACGATGATCGCCGCTTCGGGCCGAAGGCCCCCAAAGCGGCACTTGATGTTGAAGAACTTCTCGGCGCCGAGATCGGCGCCGAAGCCAGCTTCGGTGAGGACGACATCCCCAAGCGCAAGCCCGAGCTTCGTCGCGACGATGGAGTTGCAGCCGTGCGCGATATTGCCGAACGGCCCGCCATGCACCAGCACCGGCCCGCCCTCCAGCGTCTGCACGAGGTTCGGCAGCATCGCGTCCTTGAGCAGGAGCGTCATCGCACCGCTCGCCTTGAGGTCGGCCGCGCGGATCGGCTTCCGGTCCCGCGTCAACCCGACGATGATGCGCCCGAGCCGGGTCTCCAGATCGGTGAGGTCAGTCGCGAGGCAGAGAATCGCCATGATTTCGCTGCCCGGCACGATGACGAACCGCTCCTCGCGCGAGGGACCGCCATTCAGGCCACCGAGCCCGACGATGATCGACCGCAGCGCGCGGTCGTTCATGTCGATGGTGCGGGGCCAGGTAATGCGGCGGGAATCGATGCCGAGGGCGTTGCCGTGGTGGATATGGTTGTCCAGCATCGCCGACAACAGGTTGTGCGCCGAGGTGATCGCGTGAAAGTCGCCGGTGAAATGCAGGTTGATCTCGTCCATCGGGATCACCTGGGCGTACCCGCCACCCGCCGCCCCGCCCTTCACGCCGAAGACTGGGCCCAGCGACGGCTCACGGACGCAGATCATGACTTTCTTGCCAAGCTTCCGGAGCGCCTGCCCGACGCCGATCGTGACGGTGGACTTCCCTTCGCCGGCTGGCGTCGGGTTGATCCCCGCTACCAGGACCAGGCGGCCCTTCGGCTTGCGGGCCGCAATCGCTTCCGGCGTGATCTTGGCCTTGTGACGGCCATACAGCAGAATGTCATCGGGGCCGAGTCCGACTTCCGAAGCAACCTCCCCGATCGGCCGGAGTGTCGCAGCCTGGGCAATCTCGATATCTGACGGAACAGTTGACATGGCGGCGGGCTTCCCTCGGGGGAAAGGATTGGGGACTGGTGCACGGCGTAGTGAGCTCCGGGCTCCGCTGGCCGTCAATGATAGGTGCCGCTGTGTGAACCGCGCATGAAGCGCGGACCCTCAATGAGCCAATCTCTTGCCGAACAGGCGGCGGGCGTTCGCCGTCGTCTGGGCGGCGAGGACCTCCGGGGCCTCACCGCGGACCACGGCGACCCGCTCCGCCGTAAAGCGCACGAAGGCCGGCTCGTTCCGCTTCCCCCGCTCGGGGATCGGTGCCAGGTACGGCGCATCGGTCTCGATCAGCAGCCGGTCGGCCGGCGTGGCGCGGATGGCTTCGTCGAGCCGCCAGTTCCGAAAGGTGACCATCCCGCTGAATGACAGATAGTGGCCGAGATCGAGGCCGGTCCGCAAGAGGTCGGGACCACTCGAGAAAGAGTGGAGGATCACGGAGGCCGTCGGCTGGTTGCGGAGGATCGCGGCGACATCGGCGTCGGCGTCGCGGGCGTGGATCACCGCGGGTTTGCCGGCGGCAACCGCCAGCGCGAGCTGCGCTTCGAACACCGTCCGCTGGACGTCGCGTGGCGCATGGTCGTAGTGGTAGTCGAGACCCATCTCGCCGGCAGCAACCACCCGCTCATCCGCCAGCTGCCGCCGCAGCCACTCGGCCACCTCCGCCGTCCAGCGGGAGGCCTCATGCGGATGGAGGCCGGCCGTCGCCGAGATCCGGGGATCGCGGGCGGCCAGTGCCAGCGCCTGCACGGCCGTCTCAGGCTGTTCGCCGACCACCACCAGATGCCCGACGCCCGCCGCCCAGGCCCGCTCCAGCACCGCGTCCAAATCGGCCGCAAAGGCGTCCGACGCCAGGTGGCAATGGGTGTCGATCAGCATGACAATCGGCCGGTCGGGGCGCCCATGGGGGCCGCATATATGCGGCCCCAACTGCGCCCCGACCGGCTCGCGCGCAGCGGGGGCCGCGACCTTGGTACCGGCCTTCGTACCCCGTGCCTCCGCACCGGGCCACTTCTGTTCGATCCAGAGCAGGACCGGGGCGGCAATGTAGATCGAAGAAAAGGTGCCGGTAAAGACGCCGAAGAACATGACCAGCGCGAAGGGCCGGATCACTTCGCCACCGAAAACGGCCAGCGAAAGCAGCGTAGCGAGGGTGGTGCCGTGGGTCAGCACGCTGCGCGGCAGCGTCTCGTTGATCGACCGGTTGAGGATATCGCCGAAATGGTCCCGCTTGTACTTGTGCAGGTTTTCGCGGACCCGGTCGAAGATGATGATCGTGTCGTTCAGCGAGTACCCCACCATCGAGAGCACCGCGCCCACCACCACGAGGCTGACCTCGAGCCGCGTCAGGGCAATGAACCCGATCGTCAGAATGATATCGTGCGCCGTGGCCGCGACCGCCGCAAGGCCGAAGCGCCACTCGAACCGGATGGCGAGATACCCAAGGACGGCGAGGAATGAGAGCAGAATCGCGCTGAGCGCCTTGCCCTGCAATTCGCTGGCGACCTTCGGCCCGACCGCCCCGCTCCCCGCGATGACGTACTTGCCGGAGCCCACCGCCAGATCCAGCGCCGCCCCGACCGCAGCGGCGGTCACTTGAGTATTGTCGGCATCGGCGCCCACCTTGGCCGTCCGGGCCCGGATCAGGTATCCGCCGGACGAGCCGATGGAGGTGATCTCCGGTCCGTGGATGCCTTGAGCCTCGAGCGCGGTCCGCAGACTGGCCACGTCGACCTCCTCCGAGGCCTGCACCCGCACCAGCGTGCCGCCGGAGAACTCGATGCTGTAATTGAGGCCCCAGCCGATCAGCGCGACAATGCTGAAGACGAAGAGGACGGCGGTGATCCCGTAGGCGTACCGGCGGACCCCGATGAAATCGTAGTTGGCGTCGGCGAAGAAGCGGATCATCAGATACTCAGGCTCTGTATGGAAGGTTGCTTGTCCAGCCACAGCATGTACAGGGTGCGGGTGACAAAGACCGCGGTGACCATGGACGCGAGGATGCCGATCGTCAGCGTGACCGCGAAGCCCTTGATCGGACCGGTGCCGAACTGGAACAGGAAGAGCGCAGTCATGACCGTAGTCACGTTCGAGTCGATAATGGCATTCATGGCGTGGCGGAAGCCCTCGTCGATCGAGAGCCGAACCGTCTTGCCGAGCGCGAGCTCTTCACGAATGCGCTCGAAGATCAGCACGTTGGCGTCCACCGCGATGCCGACCGACAGGACCAGGCCCGCGAGACCGGGCAGCGTCAGCGTGGCACCCAGCATGGCGAGGGCACCGAGGGAGAACAGGATGTAGAAGGCGAGGGCCACCACCGCCAGGACGCCGCTCATCCGGTAAATGCCGATCATGATCACGATGACCATCAGCGTGCCGACCACGCCGGCCAGAATCCCCTTGTCGATCGAATCACTGCCCAGGCTGGCGCCGACCTGGAACTCCTCGACGATCTTGAGCGGCACCGGGAGGGCGCCCGCGCGGAGCGTCAGCGCCAGGTCCCGTGCCTCCTGGAAGGATTTGCCCGACATCGTGATCTGGCCCCGACGGTCGATCCGCTCCTCGATCACCGGCGGGCGGCCCTGCACCCGGTCGTCCAGCACGATCGCCATGTAGTTGCCGACGTTCTTCGCCGTGCCCTCGCCAAAGTCCCGGGCGCCCTTGCGGTCGAGCTCGAAGCTGACGACGGGGGCGCTGGTGAGCTGATTGATGTCTTCCCGGGCATCCACCAGGTTGCTCCCGGTGACGATCGGCTTCTGCTCCAGCACGTACATCATGCGGTAGGACTTGGTCCCGATACTGGTCGGGGCACCGGACCAGCGGTAGTCGAACCTCCGGGGGAACAGCGCCTTCACATCCGACAGATTGAGCAGACTGTCCACCCGGGTCACCGCGCCATCCTCGACAAGGTACTCGCCGGGATACAGGGGATAGCCCGCTGTGGTCCCGGCCTGGAGCATGGAGGAGAGCGCACCTCCGAGAACCGGGGTGGTGTCCTGCGTCGCCGCCGTCGTGGTATCGTCCGGGGTCTTCCGGGTGGTGTCGCCCTGCAGCAGCGCCTCGACGGCCGTGCCCGCGGCCGCTGCGCCAACGTTGCTGGCCTTGACCCCAAGCCGCGCGAGCGCGCGGTCCATGGCGGGCAGCGCCTTGTCAAGCGCGTTGGTCCGGTCGGTGATGCGGAACTCGAGGAAGGCGCTCCGCTGAACGATCGCCTTGGCGCGGGCCGGATCGTCGATTCCGGCCAGCTCGACCACGATGCGATCCTCGCCCTGCTTCTGGATCAGCGGCTCGGTGACGCCGAACTCATCGATCCGCTTCCGCATGACCGTCAACGCAAGGTCGATGTCCCTGGCTGGATCAGCCGAGATCCGCTTCGACTGATCCAGCTCGAGCCCGAGGTGCATGCCGCCCTGCAGGTCGAGCCCGAGCTTGAGCGGCACCTGCTTGATCAGGGTATCGCGCATGACGCCATCCGCGCCCTTGATCCGCTCGGTGATCGTCCGCGGAAAGAGGGCAGCGGCCGAGGCGAGGGTCAGCGCGCCGATAATAATGAGGCGGGTTTTCAGGGAAGTGACGATCATGCCAGTCGGGGCCCGTCTAGGCGCGTGGTGCGCGAGTGAGATCCATCAGGGACACCTGCCGGTCCAGCGCATCCTGCGCGGCGGCACGGTCCCGCTCCAGTTGCTGTGTCAACTCCCCGACCGACCCGAACCGGGTCACATCGCGGATCCGTTCCACCCATTCGACGCGCACCCACTGACCGTACAGGTCAGCGTCGACGCCGAACAGATGCACCTCCACACTGCGCCCGGTTTCGCCAAACGTCGGCTTGGGACCCTGATTGAGCATCCCGCCGGCACAGCCTCCCGCCCATTCCACCCGCGCGGCATAGACGCCATCGGGCGGCAACAGCTTGCGGGCCGGGTAATCGCCCACATTGATGGTCGGAATCCCGATGGTCCGGCCCCGGCCATGGCCTCGCACCACCCGGCCGCTCAGCGTGTACGGCCGCCCGAGCAGGCGGTGCGCGGTCTGGAGATCACCACCGGCCACGGCCCGGCGGATCGCGGTGCTGGAGATGTCATGCCCGCCCAGCTGCACGACGTCGACCACATCGACCGCGAATCCATCGCTCTCCCCGAGACGGCGCAGCGTGTTCACATCGCCGCTCCGGCCCCGCCCGAAGCCGTGATCGTGTCCGATCACCAGTTCCCGCATTCCGCACCGGTGGACCAGCACTTCGCGCACGAACCGCTCCGGCGAATACCCCGCCAGCTCGCGGTCGAACCGGAGGAACACCACGTAGTCGAGTCCGGTCAGCGCCAGGATCTCGCGTCGCTCCGCCCCGGTCGTCAGCATCGGCGGCGCAGCCTGTGGATTCACCACTTCCAGCGGGTGCGGCTCAAACGTGACCAGCACGCTCTTCCGCTCCGCCGCACGGGCCCGCTTCACGATCTCCTCGAGCACCGCGAGATGCCCCAGGTGCACACCGTCGAAGGTACCGACGGTCACCACCGTTCCGTTGGGATGCCGTGGCAGCATTGGCATCAGCCGGCCGCCGCCGCCAGCACCACCTGCGGCCGGAACTCGGCGCCATTTACCCGGCCGATCGCGATCAGCCGATCCACCGGCGCCACCGCCGCGCTCCACTCCGTCGGAGCGGCCGACCCGGCCAGCACCACCCGATCCGCCGTGAGTGGCACCAGCCGGCCAAAGCTCAGGTCCCGCGCCTCCGCCTCACTCACCGCCAGCCGATTGAGGTGACCCAGCACCGCGAGGGGCGGCAGGAGGGGCGTCTCCGGTGCCAGCGCCTCCAGCGGCGCCGCATCCTCGACCCGAAGCCCGCCGATCGCCTCTCGCCGCAGTGCGGTCAGGTGCGCCCCGACGTGGAGCTGTTCGCCCAGATCGCGCGCCAGCGCCCGCACATAGGTTCCGGCGCTCACGCTGACCCGGAAGCGGA
>JANOFA010000583.1:0-2919 GCA_031413355.1 Gemmatimonadota bacterium
GGGGGGTGCGCCAGTCGCCGCGGAAGATGCGGCTCGTGGTGGACCTGATCCGCGGCAAGAACGTGAACGAGGCGTACGCGATCCTCCGCTTCAGCAAGAAGCTGGCGGCCCGCCAGATCGCCAAGACACTGCGCTCGGCGGTGGCCAATGCGGAGCAGGCGGCGCTGAAGGACAACACCGCGCTCGACGTCGATGAGCTGGTGGTGACCTGGGCGACGGTGGACATGGGGACGCCGCTCAAGCGGCACCATGCCGCGGCCCAGGGGCGCGGCGTCCCGATCCGGAAGCCCACGAGCCACGTGACGATCCACGTCGGCACGAAGGAGAGCGAGTAATGGGACAGAAGACCCATCCAATCGGCCTGCGGCTTGGCATCGTCAAGCAGTGGTCGTCGCGGTGGTACGCCACCAAGGACATGCCGGCGCTGCTCAAGGAAGACGAGCTGGTCCGCAAGTACCTGAAGGCGCGCCTCGGGCATGCGGCGATCGCGCGGATCGACATCGAGCGGAAGCCCGGCAAGGTCACCGTGACGATTCACACCGGCCGGCCCGGCGTGGTGATCGGCAAGCGGGGCGCCGAAGTGGACAAGCTGCGGGATGAGCTGGCGCAGCTCACCGGCAAGGACGCCGCGGTGAACGTCGAGGAGATCAAGCGGCCGGAGCTGTCGGCCCAGCTGGTGGCCGACAATATCGCGCATCAGCTGCAGCAGCGGATTTCGTTCCGCCGCGCCATGAAGCGCGCGGTGCAGAGTTCGATGCGCATGGGCGCGCTGGGCATCCGGGTGCGGGCCGGCGGGCGGCTGGGCGGGGCGGAAATCGCGCGGGTCGAGGGGTACCGCGAGGGACGGGTGCCGCTTCACACCCTGCGGGCCGACGTCGACTACGCGACCAGCACCGCGAAGACGACCTACGGCACGATCGGCATCAAGGTCTGGGTCTTCCTCCGCGAAGTCGTCGAGGATGTCTCGGGCCGGACCTACAGCACGGGGAGCTGACCGATGCTGTCACCGAAGCGGGTCAAGTTCCGCAAGACGTTCAAGGGCAAGACCCGGGGGCTGGCGACCCGGGGCAACACGGTGGCGTTTGGCGAGTACGGCCTGATGTCGCTCGAGCCCGGCTGGGTGAGCAACCGGCAGATCGAGGCGGCCCGTATCGCGCTGACGCGCGAGATGAAGCGCGGCGGCAAGGTGTGGATCCGGATCTTCCCGGACAAGCCGATCACCAAGAAGCCGGCGGAGACGCGGATGGGGAAGGGCAAAGGCAATCCGGAGGGCTGGGTGGCGGTGGTGAAGCCGGGCCGGATGCTCTTCGAAATCGAAGGCGTGACTCTCGTGCTGGCGCAGGAGGCCCTCGGCCTCGCGGCAAGCAAGCTGCCGGTGCGCACGCGCATCGTGAAGCGGTTGGAGGACTGAGCCCATGAAGATCGAAGAGCTGCACGAGCTGTCGGTGGATGACTTGAAGGCCAAGCTGGCCGAGCTGGGCGAGGAGGAGTTCCGGCTCCGGTTCCGCTCGGCGACCGAGTCGCTCGAGAACCCGATGCGGTTCCGGGGATTGCGGCGGGATATCGCGCGGATCAAGACGGTCCTGCGCGCGCGCGAACTGTCGCACTAGACTGAGGAAGACCATGGCCGACGAGACGACCGCCGCCGCCCGCCCCGTGAACCGCCGGAAGACCCGGCAGGGTGTCGTGGCGAGCGACAAGATGACCAAGACTGTCGTGGTGACGCTGACCCGTCGCTTCGCGCATGCGGCCTACGGCAAGCAGATGACCCGCACCAAGGGCGTGAAGGCGCGCAACGAGATCGGCGCCAAGACGGGCGACCTCGTGAAGATCATGGAGACCCGGCCGGTGGCCAAGACGGTCTCCTGGCGGGTGGTCGAGATCATCGAGCGGGCGAAGTAGCAGCCGTCAGCCGTCAGCATCAGCCGTCAGTGGGGATGTGCACTGAGGGCCCCGATGGGGCAGCGATGACTGAGGTTCGAGGGCTTACACCTGATGGCTGACGGCTGACCGCTGACGGCTGACTGAGGCAGAGATGATACAGCAAGAATCGATCGTGAAGGTGGCCGACAATTCCGGCGCCCGGAAGGCGCTTGTGATCCGCGTCCTGGGCGGCAGCATGCGCCGGTACGGCGGGCTTGGTGACAAGGTGGTGGTCGCCATCAAGGACGCCATCCCGACCGGTCAGGTGAAGAAGGGCGATGTGGCCAAGGCGGTGATCGTCCGGACGGTGAAGGAGACCCGGCGCAAGGACGGCTCCTACATCCGGTTCGACGAGAATGCCGTGGTGCTGATCAACGACCAGGGTGAGCCGCGTGCGACCCGTATCTTCGGGCCGGTGGCGCGCGAGCTCCGCGAGAAGAAGTACATGAAGATCGTATCGCTGGCGCCAGAGGTGATCTGACATGAAGCCGCTCGTCCACAAGAAGGCCAAGCGCATCCGGCACCTGCCGCCGGTCCGCCAGTCGCTGCACATCACCGGGGGAGACACCGTGCAGGTGATCTCCGGTGATGACAAGGGCCGCCGCGGCAAGGTCCTGCGGGTCTATCCCAAGACCGGCCGGGTCACGGTGGAAGGCGTGAACGTGGTGAAGAAGCACCGCCGCGCCACCCAGAACGCGCCGGGGGGGATCATCGAGTTCCCCGCGCCGATCCACCACTCGAAGATGATGCTCATCGACCCGAAGACCGGGGAGCCGACCCGCATCCGCCGCCGCAAGGATGCGGATGGCACGCTGGAGCGGATCGCGGTCAAGTCGGGCCAGCCGATCCCGAGGAACCGCTGATCATGGCCGAGACCAAGGAACCCGCCGCGCCGAAGCCGGGGCGGTCGCCGATTCCGAACTTGGAAGTGGAAATCTTGTAGGATTTGACCGGAGTGCCGTCGTGAACCAGAAGCATTTTCTGATCGCGGACGCT
>JANOFA010000584.1:0-1805 GCA_031413355.1 Gemmatimonadota bacterium
GCCAGCAGCCAGCGGGAGAGCTGGTCGGCCTGGGCGAGGGTGTCGAGCGAGGCCTGTGCCTCGACCCGGATGAGACCGTGGAGCAGGTCCTTTCCCTCCCAGGGCCAGAGCCGCAGCGCCCAGGAGTGGACCGGCGCGACATCGCGGCCAGCCGGCTCGAAGATCGGTGAGCGATGACCGGCGGGGAGCCTGAGGTAGGCCTCCAGATCAGCATCGGCAAAGGGCAGCGTCGAATGACTCTTGGCGACGCCGAGCATCCGCGGATCCCGGGCCCACTGGGGACTTTCGGTCAATGACCCGTCAACGATCAGCCACGCATCGGAATGAGCGCGATACCCGTGTCCGACCTGAACTTCGAGCCGGCCGCGCGCTGCATCCACCTCCCGGCGCGCCAGGAGAAAGTCGTGCACCGGATGCGCCGGCCCCTCGTCGGACAGCTCGACGGCATCGTGACCCTCGATCGCGTCGGTCAGCTCGTCAAGCACGCCGGCGCGCGCGATTACCAGCCGCTGCCGGGCCACGCGAGCGACGTGCAGCTGACGGTCGCGCCGTTCCAGAACGGCGGCCGCGATTTCCGCCACCACCACCGGACTCGCGCCGGCGTAGGCCATCACTTCGTAGCGCTGAATCCCATCGAGGAAGGCGACGGTGCCGGGCCACGGCTCCGGCGGCCCGACCGGATGGCCGGAGAGGGGCAGGTCCTCCAGAACCCGGGCCGGCTTGATGGTCGCGGCCTCGGCCCGGCCCTCGCTTGCCACCGGAATCCAGGTCGCGGGCGTGAAGCCGCGCGCCGCAACCGCGCGACGGAGCCGGGTCCAGGTGCGGGTCGTCACCCTTACGCCGCCTTGGCCCGCAGGCGGGAGATCAGGGCGGTAATCCGGTCGACGGCGGTCTCCAGCTCCTTGTCCGACGTGGCGTAGCTCATCCGGACCCAGTGATCGTCGCCGAATGCCGCGCCGGGGACCATGGCGACGCCAGCCGCCATCGCCTGCTCGCAGAAGCTGGTGCCGGTGAGTCCGGCGACCACGCCATCAACCCGAAAGAAGAAGTAGAACGCGCCGGTCGGATCGACGAATTCGACGCCGGGCGCCTCCGCCCGGAAGCGGGCCACCACCCGGTCGCGCCGGCGGTGGAACGCCGCCACCATCTTCTTCACCTCCGGTTCAACCCGATCGTCGCCGAACGCGGTCGCGGCCGCCCACTGGGCGGGATGATTCGCGCCCGTCGTCATCTGCGACTGCAGCGCGGACATCGCCTTGACGATCGGCATCGGGGCGTAGGCGGCACCGATGCGCCAGCCGGTCATCGCGTACGCCTTGGCCGCGCCATAGATAAGGACGACGCGCTCGAGGTACTCGTCCGGCAAGTCGAGGAACGATGGCGCCGGCCCGTCGCCGTAATAGATCCGGCGGTAGATCTCATCGGCGATGATCCAGATGCCGTGCTTCCGGGCCCACTCGGCGATCGCCTTGATCTCGGTGGCGGTATAGGTGGCCCCGGTGGGGTTGCACGGCGAGCAGAGGATCAGCCCTTTGACCAGCTTGTCGGTGCGCTGCTCCAGATCCTTGACCGACACCTTGAGGCCCCACTCCGGATCGCCGGGGACGGCGACCGGCTCGGCCCGGCAGAGGTGTATGATCTGCGGATACGAGACCCAGGCGGGCGAGGGAATCAGCACCTTGTCCTTGCAAAAGCGGGCGGGCAGCGGGAGTCACGATGCTGAGGATATTAGGGATCGTGACGGATCCGGCAAGGGTCGGTCGTCACGCTGAGACAACTGATATCCGAAACCGTTGAATTCTGGC
>JANOFA010000585.1:0-2330 GCA_031413355.1 Gemmatimonadota bacterium
GACCAACTACGGTCTGGGATGGCGCTCGGGCGTCGATCCATCGGGCCGGCGCTGGGTGGGGCACACCGGTGGGTCAATTGGTGGAACGGCGAACCTGGTGATCTATCCGGAGCAGCACCTGATCATTGCCGTGCTGGTCAATAGCGACCGGACCTTCATCTCGGCGGCGCCGCGCATTGCGGGGTTGTTTCTCCGCTGAGAGTGAGGGCCGACGGGCGGTGGTTCCTGGCCGCCTCTGCATCAATCGCCCAATCGCCCAACCGCCCAACCGCCCAATCGCCTAATCCCCCCAATCGCCTACCTCGGCTTCTTCATCTCCCGCCAATCCTCGTGCAATTCCGTCGCCGGATTGAAATTGGGCGAGTCCGACAGGATGTACTCCCCCTTCCCGTTGCTCCACGCGCCTACATACCCGCCGACCAACTCCACCTTCTCGTTGCCCCGTGGATCGATGTAGGTCTCGACCCCGCGGATCGTCTGGCCGAACTGCTCCGCCATCCGGTCCTGCACTACCTGGTTTTCCCGATAGGTCTGCTGAATGCTGTTGCTGATGTAGTCCTGCGCCTCGCGCCAGATCTTCTGCCGGTCCATCGCGCCCTCGCGCTGGATGTTGGCCATGTTGCGAAGCCAGGCGCCGACCGCGGCGGTGTACTGCGGGTTGCCCCGAAGCGAGGCAAGCATGGTGCCGAAGAGCCTGGCGTTCTGGTCGAGCTGCCCCCGGGGTGCCCAGGTGCCGATGACGTTGTAGGCCATGACCTGGAAGGTGCTGGCGGTCATGGCGACGCCGCCATTCATCAGGGCAGCGCTGTTCGCGGTGGGGGCTGCGATGGTCGCAATCGTCGCAGACATCCACTCCTCCACCGGCTGATTGCCCAGCTGGTACTGCGCCCGCACCCGGCCTGCCTCCGCCCGGAAGCCGCGCAGGTATCCCTGCTGCACGATCGGCCCGTAGGTCCCCGCGAGTTTCTGCTGCTCGGCCTGCGCCAGGCTTTGCATCGGCTCGGCTGCCACCACGCGCGCACCCTGGCGGACGCGCGGCAGCACCATGCGGGAGAGGAAATCGGAAGGGCTTGCCAGCGGATTGGCATCGCAGGCCATGTTGTTCGCGGCGCTCTGCTGCATGGTCTGCTGACTCAGTAGCAACTTGGAGGCTACTCGGCCCATCAGAGGCGGAAATCCCGCAGGAAGGATACCGGACAAAGCCATTTGGGATATCGACGTCATCCCCTGTGCTATCCCTTCGGTAGCGTGCTCTATTCCCGGCGAAAGTCCTTTGGCTCGGCTTTCAAGATGAGTGACGTCCCTTGACGGAACAGCCGCCCGCGGATTGTGATGGGTTCCGCGACATAATCCAACACTTCGCGGCCCAACGGGCGGCCATCGGCCCCAACCAGGAGGAGAAGACGGGTTTCACCGTCAGCATCGCGGACGAGGAAGGCGGGTGGCGCTCCACCACTAATACAGCGAGTGGCGCACTCGCGGTGGACCTTTCCGCCGCCAGGATTCATAACGCCCAAGTAACATTTGGTGTCGACGATTTCTCCGGTCAACGCGACCGGGCCGAGGTCCGCGGACGGCGCAGGGGTAAGGCGTGGCGCGGGAGTAAACCGGAGCGGCGCGGATTCCACTTCCAGCATCTGGTGGCCGTCGCGGGGCGATGAGCGATCCGCGCAGATGGACACGCTCGCCATCGTGACCTTTTACCAACTCCGAGACGCCAAACTTTCCAGCACCCACCAGAAGGAACGGCGCGTTCGAAGTCTGCAACATCGGATAGGGCCATTCGAAAACTACACCTTCGTAGTCCCGATACTGGCCATACTCGAACCGGCTGCCGGCGAACGGAGCTTGCGCGACGACCAAAGTTATCGCGACAACTAGGCACAGGCCGGCGAGGCCGGTAACAATGCGCCGCACGCTACGCCGAATTGGTGGAGGCGCCAAGGGCTGATATCCAACGTAAAAATTCATTTCGGGCCTGCTTTTACCCAGACCTTGCCGTCCAGGACTTTCGCCGGAAACACGGCAACCTTGTCGTTGTACGGCGGTGGCGAAGTGCCGGTTTCGGGGTGGTACTGATACCCGTGCCAGGGGCACGTCACGCAGCCATCGACAATCCGGCCCTCGCCGAGCGGTCCGTTCTGGTGCCGGCATACGTTGGAAAGCGCTGACACCTTGCCACCGTGGCGGAACACGGCAACGCGTTCCTCGCCCAAGGTGACCACTTTGGCGCGATTCTCGGGGATGCTGTCAAACTCGCAGACTTCGGCGTACCCATCTGCCGACGCTTGCAGGCTATGCCTGTCGATCTGCCGTTCGCGAAGAGCAGC
>JANOFA010000586.1:0-1830 GCA_031413355.1 Gemmatimonadota bacterium
CTCGAGGCCACCGGGACCGACGATCCGGCGGAGGTATTCAATCTCCTGGGCAGTGCCGCGGAGGCAGGTCGGCCGTTCCGGATCGTCATCCTCGACACCGCCCTGGGCGAAACCGACGGCTTGGAGCTTGCGCGCGCGGTATCCGAGAGCGGCGAGCTCGCGAGTACCCGCGTCCTGTTGCTCGCCGACCTGACCCGGCGCGACGTCCAGCAGGCGGCCCGCGAGGCCGGCGTCGCCGGTGTCGTGACCAAACCGGTGCGGCACCAGCAACTGCATGACGTGGTGCGGGTCGCGCTGGGATTCCCGCCCTCCAGCCGGGACGCGGCGCAGCACGTGCGGGTGCGTGCGACCGGTGAGGCCAGACCGGCCCTCAAGGCGCGCATCCTGCTCGCAGAGGACAATCCGGTCAACCAGAAAGTCGCCGTGCGCATGCTGGAGAAGATGGGCCACCGGATTGACGTAGTCGGCAACGGGCTGGAAGCGGTGCAGGCCGCACGCGACCTGCCGTACGATGTGATCCTGATGGACTGCCAGATGCCCGAGATGGATGGCTACCAGGCGGTGGCGGAAATCCGGAAACTCGAGGGCACCACCCGCCATACGCCAATCATCGCCATGACCGCCAACGCGATGGCGGGCGACCGCGAGCGCTGCCTCGCCGCCGGGATGGATGACTACGTCGCCAAGCCGGTGCGGGGCGCGGCGCTCGTCGCCGCCCTCGATCGCTGGCTGGTGGCGAAGGATGACCAAGCCGAACCCCCGGTGTGCCCGCCCGCCGCGGCAGCCGCACCCGTCACGGCAGCCACCCCAGCAACTGCGCCCGCACGCGCACCCGTTCTCGCACCTGCGCCTGTGCCGGTCCCGAAGGCCGCACCCATACCCCCAGCCGCAGCTGCGCCCGCGACGGCGGACAAGAGGGAACCGGCATTCGCCGGTGACACCACCGATGACGGGATCGATGATTCGATCCTCGCCGAGATTGCCGAGTTTTCGGGTGAGGGTGGCGCGGCGCTGGTGCAGGAACTGGTGCGGCTCTTCTTCGGCGAGGCAGCCACACGGATGGCCGCAATGCGTGAGGGCGTTACTCAGGCCGATCCGGGCCGGCTCGCGCGGGCGGCACACGCAATGAAAGGCGGTGGCGGCAACCTCGGCGCGGTGCGCCTGTCCGGCTACTGCGAACAGTTGGAGCGCCTGGGGCGAAGGGGGTCGGTCGAGGGTGCGGCGGAGCTGGTGCAGCAGGTCGCCGCGGAAGTCGAGCGACTGCGACTGGCGTTCTCGCGGCGGCTGGCCGTGGAGCTGGCGGAGTAGGGGCGGGCGGTCAGGGATCGCATGAATGCGACCCCTACTCACCCGCCGCTAGCCCGCCGTCCGTCGCCGGGCCCATAGCGCAGCGCCTGACACAGCCCCAGCCGAAAGCAGCAGCCAGACGACAGCTGTCAGCGGCCGCACCACCGGACCGCTGAGCGTCGGCCCGCGCCGCGCGATCAGCCAGTGTCGATCCCACGCCGCCAGACTGCCACCGGTCGCGGTGATAAAGCTGGAGTCGAGCGGCGCGGAGGAGCGCCAGAGTTCCCCGAACTTCTCAGGGCCGACCACACGGAGCAGATCCCCCGCGAACAGATCCCAGTTTTCCCGCCCCCGCCAGTAATAGTCGAGGCGCGAGAGGTCCAACACACCGGCAGCGTCCCCCTGGGGGAACGACCAGTCCGGTGGAGAGAGGTGGCGGGTACAGGCATCGAGGTCGCCCAGACGGCACGCCACCTCCGGCACACTCCAGTTCCATGTGCCCCAACCGTCCTCATCATCGGTAGCGATCTGCAGATACGGCGA
>JANOFA010000587.1:0-4565 GCA_031413355.1 Gemmatimonadota bacterium
GAGCTCGTCACCGATCAGGTTCTGGCCGCCCTCACCCCGGTTGAGCGACAGGTAGGCCGCCGTGGCTCCCTCGCCACGGACCAGGACGGTCAGCAGCTCCGTATCCTCGTCGTCCGGGTGCGCCGCGATCATCAGGACCCGTCGCGCGTGCCCGACCAGGCGCAGCGACTGATCCAGCGACACGAGGCCACCAGTGGAAGGCGGCTCGAGCTGGGCGCAGAGCAGTGACGGAACGAGGAGCAGGGTGGGGACGAGACATCGTCGCACGGAAACCGACCGGCTACAGGAGGCCGGAACCTAATCGCGGCCGGGAGGGCGGAGAAGCAGAGCGTAGCGGATGAGCGAGCGCATCAGACAGCGGAGGGCAGCGGGCGGTGGGGCGCGACCGGACGGATCAGCGATCCTCGCCTGAGGTCTGTTCGGTCCGTTTGCCGACGAGGAACGCGGCGATGAACAGGATCAGCGACAGCACCAGCAGCCCGAGTCCGAGAGAATTCATCTGGGTCTGCAGGAGGATCAGCATCCCGATGGACACCGCGAGCGTACCCGCCCCCCGCAGCACCTCATCAAGATTGCGCCATTGGGTTGTCCGCCCCCACTGAATCGCCGGCACGAAGCCCAGGACGCCGAGTACCAGGATGGCGACCCAGATCCACGACCAGAAGGTGCGTCCGCCGGCGATCATCCCGGCTCCGGCGAACAGGTTGAACAGGGACAGAGCGCGAGCAGCCGGTCGTAAGTGTAAATACCGGTGTTGTGACCGTCACTCCAGTGCACCTTCAGTCCGTAGGCCCCGACGAGCGAGAGCCGGAGCGGACTGATGTCGGGAGGAACGCTGGCGGGGTCGAGCAGTGGGCGCCCGCTCATCTCCTCCACGCACGCCGCGCAGGGGCAGGCCAGGCGGAGAGCACGCGCTGGGAACAGTCCGAGGTGACTGTCGGGCGTCCATTCGATCAGGATCCCGTCATCCCTCCGCGTGATGGCGTAGGGCACTACGGGGGTCTTCATCATGCTGGACCGCCCCGCCAAGGTGGCTAGAAGGGAGCACTGCAATTTATACTTGTAAACCCCCATACCATCCGCACTCGGATCAGGCCATGACCAGGAACCAGCCCAACCCTTTCGGCGTCCGCGGGACTCTCGCGCTGGGCACCGGACCGGCCACGATCTTCCGCCTTCCGGAGCTTGAGCGCAAGGGCGTGGGCCGCATGGACCGGCTTCCCTTCTCGATCCGGGTGCTGCTGGAGAATACACTCCGGTTCGCGGGACGGGGAATTGTCACGGAGGACCACGCCTCCCTGCTGGCACGCTGGTCCGCCGCCGGTGGGGGCCAGGGCGAGGTGCCGTTCATGCCGGCGCGCGTCGTGCTGCAGGATTTCACCGGTGTCCCCTGCGTGGTGGACCTCGCCGCCATGCGCGACGCGATGGCCCGGATGCAGGGCGATCCCGACCGCATCAACCCGATTGTCCCCTGCGACCTGGTGATCGACCATTCAGTCCAGGTCGACTACTACGGCTCCGCCGACGCGGAGCGGCGCAACGTCGATCTCGAATTCAGCCGGAACCGCGAGCGCTACCAGCTGCTCAAGTTCGCCCAGCGCGCCTTCCGCAACTTCCGCGTCGTCCCGCCCGGCACCGGCATCGTCCATCAGGTGAACCTCGAGAACCTCGCTCCGCTGGTGCAGCTGCGCGACCAGCACGGCGAACTCACCGCCTACCCCGACACCGTGGTGGGTACCGACTCGCACACGACGATGATCAATGGCCTCGGCGTGCTGGGCTGGGGCGTGGGTGGCATCGAGGCCGAGGCGGTCATGCTGGGACAGCCGTACTTCATGCTGATTCCCGAGGTCATCGGCATGAAGCTGGTCGGCGAGCTGCCGCTCGGCACCACCGCCACCGACCTGGTCCTCACCGCGACGCAGATGCTGCGGAAGAAAGGTGTGGTCGACAAGTTCGTGGAGTTCTACGGGCCCGGACTGTCCAGCCTCTCGCTCGCCGATCGGGCAACGATCGCCAACATGGCCCCGGAATACGGCGCGACCATGGGCTATTTCCCGGTCGATGCCGAGACGATTCGGTACCTGCAGCGCACCGGCCGCGACGCAGCAGTGGTGGAGCGGGCGGAACGCTACTTCAAGGAACAGGGATTATTCCGTACCGACCAGACGCCGGATCCGGAGTATACCAGCAGTGTCACGCTGGACCTGTCGACCATCGTACCCAGCCTGGCCGGGCCCAAGCGGCCGCAGGACCTCGTGCCGCTCAAGAGCCTCAAGCGGAATTTTCAGACCTCTCTGCCTGAGTTGATGACACCAGCGGTCCCGGTCGAGCGCCGCGAGCAGGCCGAGGCCACCCTCGCCCGCTGGACCAATGAAGGCGGCGGCACCGGTACCGCGACACTGGCCGGGCCGCACACCGTCTCCACCGTGCTCGACGGCGAAGCCTGCGAGCTGCGCGACGGCTCCGTCGTCATCGCGGCCATCACCAGCTGTACCAACACCTCGAATCCATCGGTGATGATCGGCGCTGGGTTGCTGGCCAGGAAGGCGGTCGAGAAGGGACTCCGCTCCAAGCCGTGGGTCAAGACCAGCATGGCGCCCGGGTCGCGGGTGGTCACGGAATACCTCAAGGCGGCCGGTCTCCTGCCTTACCTCGACCAGCTCCGGTTCAACGTGGTCGGGTATGGCTGCACCACCTGCATCGGTAACAGCGGCCCGCTGCCGGAGCCGATCAGCAGGGCAATCGAGGAGCACGCCCTCGTGGCGGCGGCGGTGCTCTCGGGCAACCGGAACTTCGAAGCCCGGGTGCACCCGCTGGTGCGGGCCAACTACCTCGCCTCACCGCTGCTGGTCGTCGCCTTTGCCCTCGCCGGCCGGGTGGACCTGGATCTCGAGACCGAACCGCTTGGCACCGGCACCGACGGGAAGCCGGTCTTCCTCCGCGACATCTGGCCCAGCCCAAAGGAGATCGCCGACGCGATGGCCCGCTCCCTCAAGCCGGAGCTCTTCCGCGAGCGCTACGCTGCCGTCTTCGATGGCGATGCGGACTGGCAGGCGCTCCCGGTGCCGACCGGAAACCGCTACACCTGGGATCCAGCCAGTACCTATGTGGCTGAGCCGCCGTTCTTCCAGAACCTGGGCGCTGAACCGGGGCCGATGCGGGATATCTCCGGGGCCCGCGTGCTCGCCGTCCTGGGAGATTCGGTCACCACCGACCATATCTCCCCGGCCGGCGCGATCCCGAAGAACGGCCCCGCCGCCCGGTACCTGCTCGAGCATGGCATCGCCCAGGCTGACTGGAACACCTTCGGCGCGCGCCGGGGACATCACGACGTGATGATGCGGGGCACGTTCGGCAATGTGCGGATCAAGAACGCGCTGGTGCCGGACAAGGAAGGCAACTGGACAGTCCATATCCCCAGCAACGAAGTGATGTCGATCTTCGATGCGGCCATGAAGTACAAAGCCGAGGGGACGCCACTGGTGATTTTGACAGGCAAGGAATACGGCACCGGCTCCAGCCGCGACTGGGCGGCCAAGGGACCGGCGCTGCAGGGCGTGAAGGCGGTCATTGCGGAGAGCTACGAACGAATCCACCGCAGCAACCTGGTCGGGATGGGCGTCCTGCCGCTGGCCTATGAGCCGGGAACCACGCGCCAGTCGCTGGGCCTCACCGGCCGGGAAACGATTGCCATCTCGGGGATCGCCAGGGACCTGACTCCGGCGGGTCGGGTGACAGTGACCGCGACGGCTGCCGACGGGAAAGTCACCACCTTCCCGGCCGTCGTGCGACTCAATTCGGCGGTTGAACTGGACTACTATCGCCACGGCGGGATCCTGCAGCGGGTCCTGCGGATGTTCGCGAAGGGTGAAGCGTAGGAGGGGGTGATCAGGCGATCAGGCGATTAGGCGATTAGGCGGTTGGGCGATTAGGCGGTTGGGCGGTTGGGCGGTTGGGCGGTTGGGCGGAATGAACGCTGCGAAAAAGGCCAGTCATCATTGCTGATGGCTGGCCTTCTCTGTTTTGACCGGCGGAATTCTGACCGCCCGACCGCTTAGGCGACCAGATCCCTGAGCTTGTTGCCCTGCTCGCCTTCGCGAAGGCGGGTGAGGGCCCGGTCCCGCAGCTGACGGATCCGTTCGCGAGTGACGCCCATCATCCGGCCGATCTCCTCGAGGGTCCGGCTGTTCCCGTCCTCGAGCCCGAAGTAGAGCCGGAGCACCTTGGCATCCCGCGGCGGCAACGTCGCGAGGGCCGCCTCGATGTCGGACGTCTGGCTGTTCGCCATGGCGGGGGCATCGGTGCCCTCCGCGTCCAGCGCGCTGAACCGTTCGATCCGCTCGCTCGAATCCCCGTCGCGCGTGGGGTGATCGAGCCGCACCGCCTCGGTGTTGAGCGCCCCGAGACTCCGGACCGCCTCCACCGTCAGGCCGGTGGCACGGGTTGATTGGAAGAGTGAACCATCTCGACGATGAATCAGGCTGAAGAATTCGGCAGCGTCCTCGAACGCAAGGTTCGTGCGGTAGCGAGGCTTGGCTGGGACAGGGCCCGCAAGCAGTGGG
>JANOFA010000588.1:0-10043 GCA_031413355.1 Gemmatimonadota bacterium
CGGTGAAGAACGGCCCCCACAGCCACGGCAGCACGAAACCAAGAAGCAGCGGTACCGGCGTGTGGAAGAGATACAGCCCGAAGCTCAAGCGCCCGACATGCTGCACCGCTGCCCAGGCTCGGCCAACCTGCCCTCCTCCTCGGCGGCGTGGTGGCACTCGCAGTCATCGTGGGCGGCATCTGGAAGTGGACCCGCCCTCAGCCCCCGCAGGGCCCTCCGTCCATCGCTGCGTTCCCCTTCCGGGTGGCGGATCCCGCTTTCGCCGAGTATCGCGAGGGGCTGGTGGATTACTACGCCAGCGCACTCGACGGTGCCGGCGGCATCCGCACCATCGGGGCCCGCACCTCGCTCAAGCGCTGGTACGCCGCAGTGGGAGCAGCAGGCGACGGGGATGACGCGGCCCAGGACCGGGTGGCAAGGAGCCTCGGCGCCCATTATGTGCTGACCGGCGAAGTGATCCCGCTCGGCGCCGACATCAAGCTCCGGGTGCACGTCCACGATCTGGCGCATGACACCACCTACACCACTGAGGCGGATGGTGCGCCCGACAGTATCGCCGTCCTGGCTGAGCGGGCAGGTGCTGAGCTGCTCCGCCACATCGCCGGGCCCGCGGCACGGCTGGTGACCGGTGGACCATTCGCGACGAAATCTCTGGAGGCACTCAAGGCCTACCTGGTCGGAGAGAAGGCGTTCCGTGAAGCGCGCTACCCCGACGCGGTCGCGGCGTTTGATCGGGCCATCGCGGCGGACTCGACCTTTGCCCTGGCCCAGTTCCGGCGCGGGGCCGCGGAGGGATGGACGATCTCGCCCCACTACCCAGGCTGGGTGGATCCGGGGATCCTCGACCACCTTCCCATGCTCGGGCGGCACGATTCGCTCATGGTACGCGGGAGCCGGCTCGGCTACATCATTGAGCCGTCGTTGCCTGCGCTCGAGACCCTGACCCGCGAATACCCGGAGGATCCCGAGGGATGGTACCTCCTCGGCGATGCCTACTACCACAACGGAATGGTGTACGGGGTCGCACCGGAAAGGGTCGACTCCGCCTTCCGCCAGGCGATCGCCCTCGACTCCACCTTTGCCCCAGCGTACCTGCACCTTATCGAAGATGCGTTCCAGCGGTCGGATTCGTCGGAGTCGGGAACGCTGATCCGGGCGCTGGCTCGGTTCGACTCCGTCAGCCCGAAGACGGTTGGACTTCGGCTAGCATGGGCGCTGGCCTTCGGAACCGAGGGCGAGCGACAGGCCGCCAAGGCTCAGCTGCCCACGCTGGGCGCGGATGCACTGTTGCCCGCCAAGCACGCCATGAATCTCAACCCCGACCTCGCGGAATGGACCGAGCTGGTTGGACGCTCGATCTTCGCCAATGGGAGGAACGAGCCGTACGCGCGGGCGCAGGGCATCGGAGGCGCGGGTGAGTCGTTGGAGCTTCGGGGACGGTTTCGAGACTCATGGGTCCTCGTGCTCAAGACTCAGGCCATCATTGACTCGATCAGGACCAGCCCGGTATGGGGCTTCTGGCGCGACTTCGCCCCCGCCGTCTACCGATTGGAAGGGCTGCCGGCGTACGCTGGGTGGGAAGCCCGGCCAACGCCACCGCTGCCCCGACTCGACGACTGGTTCAACCCCGATCCGGCTAACGTCTTCAACCTGGGGCAATGGGGGATATCGCGGAACCAACCAAAGTTGGTGACTCAGGCGGTTGCTGCATTTCGCCGGCAGGCAGTGGAGATGGACAAGTACCTGGTTGATACCGCGGCCGTTTCGCGTGCCGAAATGAGCTTCGTTTCGGCTTGGCAGGCCGTGTTTGTGCAGGTGGCACAGCTGCTCGAGAACTGGAGCGCCTGGGAGAGTCACCCCACCGACGAGTCGTTGAGTCGTTTCGCGGAGGCGACCGACAGCCTGCGAAAGCTCACGGCCAACTATGTCGCCACTCCGGACTTCATTCTGGGGAAGGCCTACCTTGAAAAGGGTGACCTCGCTGAAGCAAGGCGTCACATGCTTGTGCCGCAACGATGGAGCTCGGGTTTCTTCACCGAACTGATTGTCTCGCGGGAGTACTACCTCGGCCGCATCGCCGAGGCCCAGGGAGACCGTGCGGCTGCACGAGCGCACTATGAGCGTTTCGTCCGGTGGTGGCGGGACTGCGATCCCGAGCTCAAGCCGATGTGGGAAGACGGCCGCCAGCGGCTGGCCACGGTGAGCGGCGAGCCGCGAGAGGAGTGATGCGCACTCTTTCCCTGCGACACCACGGCACACTGCGGTGAGCCTGCGATGGACAGCGGCCTTGTGCGTCGCACTGGCTTACCCCGTCGCCCTGGCAGCGCAACGGCCCTGTGAGCCTGGCGGGCCAGTCCCCAGCGCCAGTCACGATCTCTACTGTATCCATCTCTTCCCTGCCGCCGGCGTCTCCGCCACCGGTACCGCCCAGCTCGACTGGATTCCCGGACCGTTCACGGTGAACGTGGCCCCCGACGGCACCAACCGCTGGGCCCTGACCCTTTCGCTGAACGACCTGCCGCCCCTCCCACCCGGGCCAGCCGCCGGGTACGTCGCCTGGGTGATGCCTCAATCGCTTACCCCGACGCTCCGGCTCGGCACGGTGCACACTGGCACTACCACCGTCGGCCCCTTCTCGCTGCAGAGTTTTCTGGTGCACATCTCGGCGGAACCCGACACCACGGCGACCACCCGGCACGGTCGCCTCGTGCTCCGCGGCGAATCGGCGGCCACCCGGCTCCGGCCGGCCGACAACTACGAGTTCTTCCTCGGCGGGATCGGCGTGCCCAGGGAGGCAGACACCCACGCGCACCACATGGCCAGCGAGCCCGATTCGCTCGGATGGACGGGTGTTCCGATGTACCCGGATCTCGACATGCTCCCCTCCGAGATGTTGTTGCGCCCCGCGATGGCCGCCTGGAAACCGCCCGAGGCGCCCAATGCGCCGGTGGCCCGTCCCCGCGAAGTGATGACCCTCGCCGATGGAGACACGCTCGATCTCGAGGCCGGCGTCGTCCGCCGGATGCTCGCGGGACGCAGCTACACCATGTTCGGGTTCAACGGCCAGTATCCCGGCCCGCTGCTCCGGGTGCCACAGGGCGCCAATGTCGTCGTCCGATTCCACAACTCACTCCCGCTGCCCTCGACCGTCCACTGGCACGGCATCCGGCTCGATGCGCGGTTCGATGGCGTCCCCGGCCTCTCCCAGCCGGTGGTCCAGGCGGGGCAGAGTTTCGTGTACCACCTGGTCTTCCCCGACGGCGGGATCTTCTGGTATCACCCCCACGTCCGCGAAGACAGCCAGCAGGATCTCGGTCTCTATGGCAACATCTTCGTCCAGTCGCCGAGGCCCGATGCGTGGGGGCCGGTCAACCGGGAAGAGTTCCTGATCCTCGATGATCTCCTGGTGGGTGACGACGGGCTGGTGCCCTGGGGTCGCGATGCACCGACCCATGCCGCGATGGGGCGGTTCGGCAACATGCTCCTGATCAATGGCGAGCCCGGCTGGAAGCTGGCGGTGCGTCGAGGCGAGGTCGTCCGGTTCTTCCTGACCAACGCCTCGAATACCAGGACGTTCAATCTTTCCTTTGGTGCGGGCGCCCGCCTCAAGGTGACGGGCTCGGATCTCGGCAACGTAGCCAGGGAAACCTGGGCCGACAACGTGGTCATTGGCCCGGCGGAGCGCTACGTGGTGGAGGTGCGGTTCGACACACGTGGCAGTGTCGCGATGCTGAATGCGGTGCAGGCGCAGGACCACCTCAATGGCCGGTTCTTCCCGGTGGTGGACACGCTCGGCGTGGTGGCGGTCGGGCTGGGAACGGCGACGCCGGATCTGGCGTCGCGCTTCCGGAAGCTGCGGACTGATTCTGTCGTGGCCAGCGAAACGGGCACGATGGTCCGCGCTCATCAGGGCCTGCCGCCAGAGCGCGTCCTCGAACTGCGGGCCCGGTGGGTGGGCCTGCCATTCGTGACCGAGCGGCTGATGCGGGTCGACAGCCTCTATCACAACCCGGTCGAGTGGGCCGGGACGATGCCGGGGATGAACTGGGGCCACGATCGGGCCGCAGGCGCGGTGGACCTTGCGTGATTTTGCCACGGGCAAGGAGAACCACGACATCGACTGGCGGTTTCGGAAGGGCGACCTGGTGCGCCTCCGGCTGGTGAACGTGCGGGAAGCGCTTCATGCCATGCAGCACCCGATCCACCTGCACGGCCAGCGATTCCTGATCCTGGCAGTGAATGGGGTCCCGACCGACAATCCGGTGTGGAAGGACACCGTCCTTGTGCCGGCGGGCGGCGCGGTGGACCTTCTGGTAGAGATGTCGAACCCCGGGGCGTGGATGCTGCACTGCCACATAGCGGAGCACCTGCAATCCGGCATGATGATGACCATCAACGTGGAGCAGCCGTGACCCAATCTCCCTTTCTCCAGGCGTGCTTGCTCACCGGGCTGGGCGTCCTGTCGCCTGCCTTGCTTCCGGCGCAGCGGCCAGAGCTCGCTCCGGCGACCAAAGCGTATGTGACGGTGGACAGCGCGGTCGTGGCCATCACGAACGTGCTGGTGATTGACGGCACTGGCGGTGCGGCTCGTCCGGGGCAGACGATCGTGATCCGGGATGGGGTGATCGCCGCGGTGGGGCCAGTGGCGAAAGTGAAGGTGCCTGCGGGAGCCGCCACGATCGACGGCACCGGTCACACGCTGATCCCCGGACTCATCGGGATGCACGACCACCTCTATTACTCCGCGGCCGGTGGCCGCTCCGCGCAGATGAGCTTTACCGGTCCCCGACTCTATCTTGGCGCCGGAGTCACCACCATCCGCACCACCGGCAGTGAGTCCCCCTATGGTGACATCAACCTCAAGCGCCGGATCGATGAGGGGCAGGCACCGGGACCGCGGATCTTCGTCACCACGCCCTACCTGACTGGCCCGGGCGGCGGCGGGACGATGTCGGTCGCGGAGAGCGCCGAGCAGGCGCGTCGATTCGTGGACTACTGGGCGGACGAGGGCGCCAGCTGGATCAAGTTCTACACCAATATCAGTCGCGAGGCGATGGGTGCCGCGATCGACGAGGCCCACAAGCGCGGCATGAGGGCCACCGGGCACCTCTGCTCGGTCACCTTTCGCGAAGCGGTGGAGCTCGACATTGACGATCTGGCCCACGGCGGGATGACGGCCACCGATTTCATTCCCGGCAAGGAGCTCGACAAGTGTCCGCCCAACTCGCTGGCGGCCACGGATCGTGAAGTCGCTGGCGACGGCCCGGTCGCGACGCCGCTCATCGCTTTCATGATCAAGAGCGGGGCCTCGATGACCACCACCCCCGCCGTCTATGAACTGTTCTACCAGAACCGGGCGGTAACCGATGAGCGCGTGTTGAATCTGATGGCGCCGGAGGTGAGAGTTGCCTACACCGCCGAGCGCGCCCGGATCGACACCATGCCGAACTGGCCGCTCACCGCCGAGGGATTTGCCAGGGCGCTCGCGTTCGACCGCGCCTTCTTTCAAGCGGGAGGCGTATTGGCGAGCGGCGTCGATCCGACCGGCAATGGTGGGGCATTGCCCGGATTCGGCGACCAGAGGGGCTACGAGCTCCTGATCGAGGGGAAGTTCACCCCGGAGCAGGCGGTGCAGGTCGTGTCGCTCAACGGGGCCAGGATTCTGGGTGTCGCCGACCGATTCGGATCGATCGAGCAGGGCAAGGTCGCCGACCTGGTGCTGATCCAGGGAGACCTGCGCACCGATCCAATGGTCATCCGGAACGTGGTGACGGTCTTCAAGGACGGGATCGGCTACGACTCCCCCAAGCTGATTGCGTCCACGAAGGGGCGGGTCGGCATTGACTGACCCGCCGTCCCGCCTGACTGGGGCGCTCGCCGACCGCTACCGCATCGAGCGGGAGCTGGGCCAGGGCGGCATGGCCACGGTGTACCTGGCCGAGGACATCAAGCACCACCGCAAGGTCGCGGTGAAGGTGCTGCGGCCCGAGTTGGCCGCTGTGCTCGGACCCGAGCGCTTCCTGCGGGAGATCGAAACCACCGCCAACCTGCGACATCCGCACATCCTGCCACTCTACGATTCGGGTGAGGCCGACGGCTTCCTCTACTACGTGATGCCGCTGGTGGAGGGGGAATCGCTGCGTGCACGGCTCGATCGCCAGCAACAGCTCCCGATCGACGACGCGCTGGGCATCGCGCGGGAGATCGCCGACGCCCTCGGGTACGCCCACCAGCGCGGCATCATCCACCGGGACATCAAGCCCGAAAATATCCTGCTCGAAGGGAGCCACGCGGTGGTGGCCGACTTCGGGATTGCGCGCGCGATCACCAGTGCCGGCGCTGAAAAGCTGACCGCCACCGGTCTCTCGGTTGGCACGCCGCTCTACATGAGCCCGGAACAGGCCGCGGGCGACGCCAACCTCGATGGCCGCAGCGATCTCTACGCCCTCGGTTGCGTGCTGTACGAAATGCTCGGCGGCCAGGCCCCGTTCACCGGACCCACGGCGCAAAGCATCACCCGGCAGCACATCATGACCGACGCGCCGCCGGTCACCAACCTGCGCCCGACGGCGCCGCCCGCCTTGGCCCGCGCGCTCGCCCGCTCACTCGCCAAGAACCCGGCCGACCGGTTCGCCACTGCCGGCGAGCTCATCCGGGCGCTCACCTCCCCCGACCAGGCGCCGCCCGGGTCGGTCCGATCCCGGCGCGCCCGGCTGATCGTGGCGGCGGGGGTGCTGGTGGTCGCGACGATGGCGACTGCATGGGCGTTGGCCCGGCGCTCCAATGGCGATTCGACCGGATACCCGGCGCCGAGGTCGCTCGCCGTCATGCCGTTCGAGACGGTGGGGAACGATACGGCCAACGCCTACTTCGCCGAAGGAATCGCGGAGGAAGTCACCAATGCATTAGCCCAGGTCCCTGGGTTGCGGATCGCCGGCCGGCGCTCGGCGATCCGCTTCAGCGGCACGGGTGTGAGCGCGGAGGAAGTCGGTGCCGCGCTCGATGTCGGCGCCGTCCTGGAGGGGACGGTAAGCCGCGCTGGTGGGCGGATCCGCGTCTCGGCCCAGCTGACCAGCGCCAGCGATGGTTTGGTTCTCTGGTCCCAGAGCTACGCGCGGGAGCTCAAGGACGTGTTCGCCGTGCAGGAGGAGATCGCTCACGCCATCGCCGGCGCGCTGCGGGTCACCTATGCGGGTGCCGGCGGCGCGGGCCGGGGGACCATCGACCTCGAGGCACACGACCTGTACCTCAAGGGGCTGTATTTCTACCGCCGCCGCACCAGCACCTCGCTGACCCAGTCGCTCGCGAGCCTCGAGCAGGCGGTCGCGCGAGACAGCACTTTCGCCGCCGCCCAGGCGGCCCTGGCGATGACGCTCCTCACGATACCGTACAACTCACTGACACCCATGGGCGTTGTGCTGCCGCGGGCGCGCGACGCCGCCGAGCGTGCGGCGCGCCGGGACCCCGCACTCGCCGAAGCGCACACGGCACTCGGCCTCGCGCATGCGGAGGCGTTCGAGTGGGCCGATGCGGAGACGGAGTTTCGGCGCGCGATCGAACTCGACCCCAATGGCGCGGAAGCACCATACCGGCTGGGCCACATGTTCCTCGCGCAGCGGCGGGTGCCCGAGGCCATCGCGGAACTGCGGCTGGCCAAGGTCCGCGACCCCCTCTATTTCCTCACCGCAGCATTTCTCGGTTGGGCGCTGATCTTGGCAGGAGAGTACGATGCCGGCATCGCCGAAGCGCGGCGCGGCCTGGAACTCGAGCCCAATGGCCTGCCGCCGCAGAACATCCTTGCCTCCTCCTACCTCCTCGCCAATCGCCCCGACTCCGCCGCGGTGTTTGCGCGGCGGGTAGCGGCGGCAGCCTCGAGCATTCCTGTGCGGGTGGGAACTTCCGCCTATGTGCTGGCCCGCATCGGCCTTCGAAAAGAGGCGGAGGCGCTCGTGCAGAGACTCGAGGCCCTTCCGGCGGGCACCTGGACCCGAACCTCCGCCCTGGCGTTTGGCTATCTGGGCCTCGGTGATACGATGCGCGCGCTCGCGGCCATGGAACGTGCCGCCGCCACCGACGGCGACATGCTCGTGGCCTTCTTGCGCATCATGCCGAACGTCCTGCCGCCGAGCCCCCGCATCACAAGAGTGATGAGCCGTTTCAACCTCGACCCCGCAAAGTTCGTCGCGCCGACCCCGGGGAGACCATGATGCGCGCCGCTGCCGGCCGCCTCACCACCGCCCTGTCCGACCGCTACCGCCTCGAGCTTGAGTCGCGATGTAACTGTGTAAACTATTGTGAACATGATAGATAGTGTGCACGTTCGAGCGCGCAACAGAAGGCGGAACTTGCCACAGGCATGTCAGTAATATAGAATTCTATACCGTAATCAATAAGGCTGTACATGCCGATCAGTATCAAGGATCCGGAGACCGATCGCCTGGCTCGCGCACTCGCAGCTGCGACTGGTGAGTCGCTCACCGAGGCCATCCGTCGGGCGCTCAAGGAGCGCCTCGAACGCGAGACCCATCGGGCTCGCGCCGGGGGGATCGGCGTGGAGATCCGGCGCATCCGGGAGCGCCTGGCCCGGTTGCCCGTACTCGACCAGCGTCCGGCCGACGAGATCGTGGGCTACGATGAACACGGTGTCCCTCGCTGACGATGGTGATTGATACATCGGCCGTGCTGGCCATCCTCCTGCAGGAATCCGTCGCCGACCGGTTGGTATCGGCGATGGAGGCCGATCGCACCCGCCTGATCTCCGCGGCTTCCGTCGTCGAATCGTCGCTGGTCCTCCTGGGCCGCTACGGCGAAGCGGGCGAGGCGCTACTCGATCGGCTGTTGCGGGGTATCGGCGCTGAGGTCGTGCCGGTCGGCGAGGAGCAGGTGGTGCTGGCGCGCGACGCCGCGCTCCGGTTCGGGCGCGGGCGGCATCCGGCCGCGCTGAACTTTGGCGACTGCTTCAGTTACGCCCTGTCGGTGGCGCGGAGTGAGCCGCTCCTCTTCGTGGGCGACGACTTTTCGAAAACGGATGTGGAAGCATGCCGGTGGTGAGATGGGCGACCCGGTTGTGACCGGCGCCCTCGCGCGACGACCCTTGGAATCATGATGCCTGACGCCTCCGACCGCCTCACCGCCGCCCTCGCCGACCGCTACCGCATCGAGCGGGAGCTGGGGCGAGGGGGCATGGCGCGCCGGCGCGTCGCTGAAGCGACGGCTCGGCTGATGTCGCTGAAGCGACGCGTGCCATCGGAAATCGTTGGTCACTTTAGTGACATCCGCCGAGCCGCGGGTTTACCCGCGACTCGAGCGCGGAGCGTCGCGATGCATCACCCATCGGAGCACCGTCTTGTCTGACCCGCTCGCCCGCCTCACCGCCGCCCTGTCCGACCGCTACCGCATCGAGCGGGAGCTGGGCCAGGGCGGCATGGCCACGGTGTACCTGGCCGAGGACCTCAAGCACCAGCGCAAGGTCGCGGTCAAGGTGCTCAGGCCGGAGCTGGCGGCGGTGATCGGCGCCGAGCGGTTTCTCTCCGAGATCAAGACCACCGCGAATCTGCAGCATCCGCATATCCTGCCGCTGTTCGATTCGGGGACGGCGGGCGGTCAGGCGGTTGGGCGGTTAGGGAATGCCGAGGAGAATTCAACCGCCCAACCGTCCAACCGCCTTGCCACTGAGTTTCTCTTCTACGTCATGCCCTTCATCGAGGGCGAGACCGTGCGCGACCGGCTCAACCGGGAGAAGCAGCTGCCCATCGCCGACGCGGTGCGGATCGCGACCGAAGTGGCCTCCGCGCTCGACTACGCCCACCGCCACAACGTGATCCACCGCGACATCAAGCCGGAGAACATCCTGCTGCACGATGGCCGGGCCATGGTCGCCGATTTCGGCATCGCCCTCGCGGCCAGCAAGGCGGGCGGCAGCCGGATCCGCCCCGCCGGCGGCACCGGCACGCCGGCAACAACGGCGCGATACCGCCGTTCCACGCTGTGCGCGGCGAACTGGCGCGAAAGGAACTCATGCGCCGGATCGGTCTTGGCCACCA
>JANOFA010000589.1:0-4863 GCA_031413355.1 Gemmatimonadota bacterium
CAATATCATGCAATGGAGAAGACAAACAGCTGTTGTCGTGGAGTATTTCCTTCTCCTAGGGATCCTAATACGACAAACATCGTCACAAGAGCGACTCTACCCAATTTGTTTTGCGTGTGGTTGCAGCAGCTGCCAGGTTAGAAACCCGCCACCATGATCCGTCCGATCCCGCCGATGACCGGCTTCCACGGGTGCGGCAGTCCGGCCGCCGAGCGCAGTCGGTGGGGCACTTCGATCAACCCACCCACCAGCAGGAACAGCAGGACGCTGCTGCCATGTCCCAGGCTGGCGAACCAGAGTCCCGCAAAAAGGGTGAGCAGTGCCGCTTCAATGAGGAGTCCTGGGAGTGTGCCGCGCAGCGTCGCCAGCATTCCTTCCGGTGTGCCGCGCACCCGCCGCTCGACTTCGCGCCAGCTCAGGAAGAACAGGGTGACGGCGAGCCACGCCGCCACGACGCGGGCAAAGGCCATCGGTCAGAATCCCGAGCGCAGCGAATCCGGCTGGTAGAGCTGGCCCCGGACCATCACCCGCAGCACGTTGCGGGTGTTGCGGATGTCGAGCAGCGGGTTGTCCTTGAGCACCACGAGATCGGCCACCTTCCCCGGGGCAATGATGCCCAGCGAGTCCGCGCCCAGCAGCTCAGCGGTGTTGATGGTCGCGGTCTTGAGTGCATCGCTCGGCGTCAGTCCGGCCGCCACCAGCAGTTCCAGCTCGCTGTGCAGCCCCCAGCCGGGAACCAGCATCTGGTTGCTGGCGTCGGTACCGGCGGAGATCCGTCCGCCGGCCCCGCGGAAGGCGCGGAGGAAGAGATCCTGATTGCGTCGTGCGGCCCGAAACGCGACGTAGTCGGCCGTGGTCCACCCCGCCCGTGCGATCATCCCCGGGACATTCCACACCTGCATCTGGGAGTCTGGCAGCGTGCGCAGATCCTCGGGATGCAGATTGTCGGGCTGATCCAGCCGGCTGAAGGTCTCGTGCAGCACGAGGGTTGGGATCATCACTATCCGTGCCTCTGCCAGCGTCGTCGCGATCCGGGTGAGCGCGACCGAATCGAGATCCACCCATGCGCGCTCGAATGCATTCCAGCCACGGAAGAAAGATGCGCGGTGTTCGGCGTACAGCTTCTCCGGATTTCTGGCGAGGGCTTCCGGTATGCCACTCAGATGTTCGATGCTCGACACGCCGAGCTTGGCGGCCGTCAGTGCATCGGTCAGGCCGAGATGTGCCGTGACGCGCAGATCGAAGGTGGCCGCCTCATCCATCAGCGGCTTGAGCAGTGCCGGCGTGATGCGGGTGTACGCCTTCACGTAGTCGGCCCCGCCCACCGCGAGCTGATCCACCGCCTTGCGGACCTGGTCGGCGTTGGTGACCTCGTTGGCGTCGGGATAGGTGGCAGGGGCCCCATCGAGCATCGCACCGGCACTGAAGATCCGCGGAGCGACCAGGCCGCCGAGGCTGACTTCCTCCCTCAGGCGGAGGATGGAATCCTGCTGGCCGTGGACGTCGCGCACGGTGGTTACCCCCGCCGCGACATACCGCGACAGGGCCCATCGCTCCACGTGCGCGTGACCGTCAATCAGGCCCGGGATGATCCAGCCGCCCGTGACATCCACCGCCACCGCGCTCTTGGGAATCTTGAATCCCTCGCGCGGCGCAACCGTCTCGATGTGCCCCGCGTGGACCACGACTACCGCGTCCCGCAGGACCGGATCACCGGCGCCGGTGATGACGTTGCCTCCCACCAGTGCGATGCGGTCCTTGGTTCTCGGCGCGCAGGCGGCCAGCACCAGGACCAGCGCCAGAAACATCCCGACCCCGGAGCGGGCCACCGCAGGGGCGCGGCAGACGACCGCCCAGAGCAGCCGGCGGGGGTCACTCACTCCCGGAATGGTCATGCAGGATCTTCCAACCATCGGTGTGCTGCTCCCTGACCAGAGTGGAGGGGCGGACCGCGAATTCCTCGGGAGTGAAGGCTGAAACGTCGCTGGCGTTCCGGGGTGGCGCAAGGCAAAGCACGAGCGCCCCGGGTTCCCGGGGCGCTCGGGTGGGACAGGAGGCCGGGGTCGGGCCGCCCCGCGGTGAACCGGGGCAGCGCCCGATCGATCAGTAGGAGATCGTGCCGTTGACCGTCGAAGTGGCGCCAACCGGCAGAATGGCGGGCAGCACCAGGTTGGTCAGGGTGATCGTCTTGGCGACAACGTCCACCGAGACCTGGGCTACGGTACAGTTGCCCGAGATCGGAACATCGCAGGCGAGCACCCCGTCGACGACCGGCGGATTGGCGTTGATGCCGGTGCCCCAGGTGTGGTTCGCGCTGTACAGTGTGCCGGTGCCGTCCTCGAAATACACCTGCACGCTGTGCCCCACCGCTCCCACCACACCGACGAGCGCCACCGCTCGATGCAGCACCGCGTTGATCGTGATGGTGTCCTGGCCGACGGCGATCCCGGTGAGTGTCCCATTACCAGAGGCCGGCGTGGCGGCGGTCACCACCACCGAACCGCTCCCCCCGCCTCCGCCATTTCCGGGGCCGGTGCTGCTGCCGCACGCGGTCAGCAGGATCGCGAGACCGGCCAGATGGGCGACGCGCTTCGAAGTGAACATGATGATTCCTCCAGGGAGATGTGGTTGACCCGATCGCATGCTTGCCGCGCCGGGCTTCTGGGGACAACATTCCCTCCACCTCTCACCCCGCACTCACCTGCCTCTCACCGCCGCATCTTACCGCCTCAAAGCGTTATCGGGTACCGGTTTGACCGGCCCCGATGGCGCCGAAGTGCGGGCGCCACTGACCCAGCCGCGCCGCCTTGCGCTTCTCGCCTACCTCGCCATCGAACGGCCCGGCTCGTTCCATCGCAGAGACCAGCTGCTGGCGCTCTTCTGGCCCGAGCTGGATGCCGGACGCGCCCGCGCCGCGCTCAGCCAGGCGGTGTACGTGCTGCGGCAGTCACTGGGCGAGGCGACGCTGCCCTCCCGCGGGACGGAGGAACTCGGCGTCGACCCCGTCCGGCTATGGTGCGATGCGGCGGAGTGCGATCGGCTGCTGCGGGCAGGTGAACGGGAAAAGGCCCTCGACCTCTATGCCGGCGACCTGCTGCCGGGATTCCACCTCGACGAGGCACCCGAGTTCGACCGCTGGCTGGAGGCCACCCGCGATGACCTCCGCCAGCGCGCCGCCCAGGCTGCGATGTCGCTCACCACGGCCGCTGAAGCGACGGGAGACGTCCGCGCCGGGGTCCGCTGGGCCCGGCGGGCGGTGCAGCTGGCGCCGTTCGACGAGCCGACGCTGCGGCAGCTCCTGCTCGCCTGCGAACGCGCCGGAGATCGGAGCAGTGCCCTGCTGGCCTACCAGGAGTTTGTCGATCGCCTGCGCACGGAACTGGACCTCGAGCCCTCACCGGCGACCATCGGACTCGCCGATCGGCTCCGGACCCGGCCCATTCCGACCGTCGCAGAATCGGCGGCAGGTCCCCCGAGTCGGGTCGGAGTCGCGGTATCGGCGGCCGCCGCGAGCTCGGCCTCAGGACCCATCACCGCACCTCGACGCTGGCAGCCGCTGCTCGCACTCGCGATCCTCGCGGTCGCACTTCTGCTTGGGATTCTATGGAGTCGGCCCTCCCCGGTGGTGATTCCGGGGAGTGAACGAGTCATTGTCCTTCCATTCGTCGTGCGGGGAGACTCCGGGCTGGAGTACCTGCGTGAGGGGATGGTGGACCTGCTCAGCACCCGGCTCGACGGACTTGGCTCCCTCCGCGCGATCGATCCAACGGCAGTTCTCGCCCGCACCGCGCGAGCTCCGGTGCCGGGCCCCGCCCTCGCCGCGGCATTCGGTGCAACGCTCTATGCCGAGGGCAGCATCACGGCGCTGGGCAAGGCGCTCGATTTGAGGATGACGCTGCATGAGGCCGGCGGTGCTGCGCTCGCGACCGTCGCGGGCCGCGCGGCTGACCAGGACGGCTTGGGCCCGTTGGTGGATTCCCTGGCGGGCGCTCTCTTCGCCACTCGCCTGACTACTCCCGGGGAGCGGTTGACCCGCGAAGCAACCCAGACAACCGCCTCCGGAGCGGCCTTGCGTTCCTACCTCGATGGAGAACGGCACTACCGCAGCGGCGAATACAGCATGGCGGTGGAGGACTTTGCCCGCTCCACCACGCAGGATTCGCTCTTCGCCCTGGCGTGGTATCGGTTGAGCGTCGCGGTGGGATGGGCCGGTACGTCGGCGGCGGCGGTCTGGCGTGCGATGGACCGGGCCATGGCCCTTGCCCATCGGCTCACACCCCGGGATCGGCGCCTCCTCGAGGCCTACAACGCCTGGCTCGGGCGCGAGGCGCGGGCATCCGACGCGGAGGCCCGGCTACGGGCGCTGACGCTCGACTATCCCGACGATGCGGAAGCATGGTACTGGCTGGGCGAAGTGCTGTATCACGCCAACCCCGAGCGAGGCCGTCCCATCGCCGCGGCGGAGCTGCCGTTCCAGCGTGCGGCCGCGCTGGTGCCGGATGCCAACGACGCAGCAGGCCATCTCTTGTACCTGCGCGCATTTTCGGGCGATCGCTCCGCGCTGGACAGCGCGCTGAACGACCGCCTCGGCCGCCTGCCAGCCACTGCCGTGCATCGGGCCATCTTCCTGCTCCTCGAGCGGGCCCTGAATGCGACCGATGCCGAATGGCGCCGCACGCTGGACTCTCTCCGGCCTGCCCCGGGGGGAACCCTCGCGCTCGCCACGATGGTGACCGGCCGATTCGAGAGCACCCTCGCACGGGCGGACGACCTCGCCCGACTGCTGCAGGCATCCGCCCGGCCGCGCACCGAGCGCATTCAGGGATACACCCTCAGCGCGACCGTTCGCCTCGCGGGGGGGAG
>JANOFA010000590.1:0-3015 GCA_031413355.1 Gemmatimonadota bacterium
CCGCCCGTCCGCCCGTCCGACCGTTACGGAGCCTGACCATTCGATGAAATACTTCCACCGCACCCATCTCGCCCCCGACGCGGTGATCGCCCGGGCAAACGCCTTCTTCGGGGCCCGGCTGGCTCCGACCGAGGAGGCACCCCGCCGTCGCCGCTTTTCCGGAACGATCGGGCAGGTGGCTGTCACGGTCCAGGCTGAGGGCGGGCACTACACGCTGGTCACAATCGATACCAATCAGCCCGGGGAGAGCGAGGCCGACAAGCTGGCCAAGCGTTTCCTCACTGTCGTGCACACCATGGCCGATCCGGCTCATGAGGCGCGCGGGGCCTACTGATTCGGCTCGGTACCCGGGATCTTGGCCGAGATCCGGGTGTGCGAGCTGCTGCGCTGTCCCAGATCCTTGTTTGTCGCCGTTCTTTCACCTTTCGGAGGTTTGCTGATGACGATCCGCGCGATCGCCACCATTCGCCGTGCGTTGCCGTGGCTCTTTGCGGCTGCGCTTCTGCTGACCAGCGCCGTGACACTTGCCGGGCCTCTCGTCGCGCAGGACACCGCCGTCTATCCCGGGGGCAGTGAGGCCACCGCGGCGCCGGCGCATCAGGGCGGCGGTGAGGCCAATCTCCAGCTCCCCGATCTCGGTTCGGTGAACTTTTTCGGTGGCACCAGTGGACGGACGCTGCTGATGGGCGGATTGCTCGTCTGCGCCCTCGGCCTGCTGTTCGGGCTGATGATCTACACCCAGCTCAAGAACATGCCGGTCCATCGGTCGATGCGCGAAGTGTCCGAGCTGATCTACGAGACCTGCAAGACCTACCTGATCACCCAGGGCAAGTTCCTGATGATCCTGTGGCTCTTCATCGGCGCGATCATGACGGTGTACTTCGGGCGGCTCGCGACGACCGTGGACCCGGTCTCCGGCGCCGTCGCCCACGGCATGCCGGCGTTCAAGGTCGCCATCATCCTCCTGTTCAGCGTGATCGGCATCGCGGGAAGCTACGGCGTCGCCTGGTTCGGCATCCGGGTCAACACCTTTGCCAACTCCCGCACCGCCTTTGCCAGTCTCCGGGGCAAGCCCTACCCCTGCTACGCCATCCCGCTCAAGGCCGGCATGAGCATCGGCATGCTGCTGATCAGCGTCGAACTGCTGCTGATGCTCTTCATCCTGCTCTTCGTGCCGGGTGACTACGCCGGCGCCTGCTTCATCGGTTTCGCCATCGGGGAGTCGCTCGGCGCGGCGGCGCTCCGGATCGCCGGCGGCATCTTCACCAAGATCGCCGACATCGGCGCCGACCTGATGAAGATTGTATTCAACGTGAAGGAAGACGACGCCCGGAACCCGGGCGTGATCGCGGACTGCGTCGGCGACAATGCCGGCGACTCGGTAGGGCCCTCGGCGGACGGCTTCGAGACGTATGGCGTGACCGGTGTCGCGCTGATCTCCTTCATCCTGCTCGCGGTGCAGGACCCCACGGTGCAGGTGCAGCTGCTGGTCTGGATCTTCGTGATGCGCGTCATGATGGTGATCGCCTCCGCAGTGTCGTATTTCCTCAACGAGGCGGTCGCCAAGGCCAAGTACGCCACTGCCTCGAAGATGAACTTCGAGGCTCCGCTCACGTCGCTGGTGTGGCTGACATCGATCGTCTCGGTCGTGGCGACCTACGTGGTGTCCTACCTGCTGATCCCCGACCTCGGCGATGGATCGCTGTGGTGGAAGCTGTCCACCGTGATCACCTGCGGCACGCTGGCCGGCGCGATCATCCCCGAACTGGTGAAGGTGTTCACCTCGACCGAATCGCGGCATGTGCGCGAGGTGGTCAGTTCGTCGCGTGAAGGGGGCCCGGCGCTGAACATCCTGTCCGGTCTCGTGGCGGGGAATTTCAGCGCCTTCTGGATCGGGATGGCGATGCTGATGCTGATGACGATCGCCTATTTCGTCAGCACGCTGGGCGGCGCCGTGGGCATGGGCAGCCTCATGCTGGCGCCGGCGGTCTTCGCCTTCGGCCTGGTGGCCTTCGGCTTCCTCGGCATGGGGCCGGTGACGATCGCGGTGGACAGCTACGGTCCCGTGACCGACAATGCGCAATCGGTGTACGAACTGTCGCTCATCGAGAATGTGCCCGGCATCAGCGAGGAGCTGAAGCGCGATTTCGGCTTCACTCCCGATTTCGAGAGCGGCAAGCATTTCCTCGAGGAGAATGACGGCGCGGGCAACACTTTCAAGGCGACCGCCAAGCCGGTGCTCATCGGCACCGCCGTGGTCGGCGCGACGACGATGATCTTCTCGATCATCGTGGCGCTCACCAACGGGCTGCAGCCGGAGCTGCTGTCCAACCTCTCGATTCTGCACCCGCCGTTCCTGCTCGGCCTCATCACCGGCGGTTCCATCATCTACTGGTTCACCGGCGCGTCGATCCAGGCCGTCACCACCGGCGCCTACCGCGCGGTGGAGTTCATCAAGGCCAATATCAAGCTGGAAGGGGCCACCAAGGCTTCGATGGAGGACAGCAAGAAGGTGGTGGAGATCTGCACCAAGTACGCCCAGAAGGGGATGTTCAACATCTTCCTCACGGTGTTCTTCGCCACGCTCGCCTTCGCCTGCGCCGAGCCGTACTACTTCATTGGCTACCTGATCTCGATTGCCCTCTTCGGTCTGTACCAGGCGATCTTCATGGCCAACGCCGGCGGGGCGTGGGACAACGCCAAGAAGATCGTGGAGGTGGAACTCAAGCAGAAGGGGACGCCGCTGCACGAGGCCACGGTCGTTGGTGACATCGTCGGCGACCCGTTCTAGGACACCTCGAGCGTGGCGAAGAACACCGTGAGGAAGATGTTGAACATCCCCTTCTGGGCGTACTTGGTGCAGATCTCCACCACCTTCTTGCTGTCCTCCATCGAGGCCTTGGTGGCCCCTTCCAGCTTGATATTGGCCTTGATGAACTCCACCGCGCGGTAGGCGCCGGTGGTGACGGCCTGGATCGACGCGCCGGTGAACCAGTAGATGATGGAACCGCCGGT
>JANOFA010000591.1:0-4981 GCA_031413355.1 Gemmatimonadota bacterium
CGCGGGGGGGGGTACGGCACCCGGCGATTTGTCGATTGGGCGATTTGTCGATTGGGCGATTCGTCGATTGGGAATACGACCACCCGCAATCGCCCAATCGCCTAATACTCCAATCGCCTAATACTCCAATCGCCTAGTGCCCCCTCAACTGCAAATAGTCCATCTCTACCGACGTCGGCCGACCGAACAGGCTGACCGACACCTTCACCTTGCCCTTGTCCGCGAGCACTTCTTCGACCGTCCCGCTGAAGTCGGAGAACGGCCCCTCGGTGATCTCCACCACCTGACCCACCAGGAACGGGATCTCTTCCTTGGGCTCCGACTCCGCCACTTCCTCCACAATGCCCAGCAGGCGATTGACCTCGTCCGCCCGGAGCGCCTGGGGGAACTTCCCCGCCCCGACAAACTTGATCACACCCTGGATGCCATTCACCACATGCAGCGATTCCTGGTTCATCAGCATCTCGACCAGGACATAGCCGGGGTAGAGCTTTCGCTCGACCGTGACCTTCTTGCCGTTCTTGATCTCCACGACCTCCTGCACCGGCACCAGCGCCTGACGGATCAGCTTCCCTCCATCGGGCCGGGTGTCCTGCAGGATCCGCTGCGCGATCAGGCTGCGGACCTTGTTCTCGTGCCCCGCCGTCGTCTGGATCGCGTACCAGAGGTAGTCTGGCGCCTCGGTCACCGGGACAGTGCCGCCACCCCGTCCACCAGGACGAGGTTCAGGAGCAGATCCATCCAGCCGATGGCCAGCCCGAGGATGATCGACAGGACCACGATCATGCGGGTCGCCTTGGTCAGCTCATCACGCGACGGCCAGGTCACCTTCAGCAACTCCGCACGCGTGGCGCGCAGGAAGTCGATGGTGCCATGCACGAAGCGGGAAAGTCCGGTCGCCTCGGCGGCCGCGACTTCCGAGCTCACTTGGACTCCTTGTGCGTCACGTGCTTGTTGCACCGGGGGCAGTACTTGTTCTGCTCCACCCGCTCCGGGTGCAGCCGACGGTTCTTGTCCTGGAAATAGTTGCGTTCCCGGCAGGTGGTGCATTCCAGGATGATTTTTTCTCGGGGCATCGTGTCCTCGGCCGTTGGCCGTTTGCCATTGGCCGTTAGCGACTCGCGCCAGCCGGGGCCGGGGGTCGAAACCCCACGGAGCCAACGGCTAACGGCTAACGGCTGTCGTTCCAGAGCTCGCGACCGGGATTGAACCGGTGACCTCATCCTTACCAAGGATGTGCTCTACCAACTGAGCTACACGAGCAAGCGCTGCCCGGTGCGGCCAATGCCCCTCTGAGCCGGCACCGCCATCCTCGCCCACCACGAACCTGCCGTGCTGCAGAGCGGGCGACGGGACTCGAACCCGCGACATTCAGCTTGGAAGGCTGACGCTCTACCAACTGAGCTACACCCGCGAGCCTCGCGGACGGGCGGTCCGGAGCCTGCTCCACTTCATGATGTCGCCCAGCTGCCTGCAGTTGCAACGGTCCGCCCGACCGCCACTACCCGCTCATGGTGGGGGTAGGATTCGAACCTACGTAGCGCAAAGCGCGGCAGATTTACAGTCTGCTGCCATTAGCCACTCGGCCACCCCACCCTGCACTCGTGCTACGATACCCACCCACGCCGCTTAACGTGCAGAGCTGACGAAGGGAATCGAACCCTTAACCGCCGGTTTACAAAACCGGTGCTCTGCCAATTGAGCTACGTCAGCCGGTAGCGGAAAACGAGCAGAACGTCATGATAACCGGGGAGTTAGCACAGGTCAACGGGGGGAGGTGGCGGGAAAGGCGGGGCGCCTAGGCACCGGGCCGACCCAAGCTTGGTGGCGATGGGCGGTAGGCGGAAGGCGGCACTCGATCGGATTTTGGCTGACCGATTTCCAGTCGTACCCCCCGATTCCCCGGGCCTCCGCCGTCCCGACCCGCGCAATACTTGCCGTCCAATCTTGGAGAGCCCCTAGCCTTCGACCCGCAGCGTCACGGAGCCGTCTCGATGGTCTTGTATCTCCGCCCCCTGGGAATTCAAGAGTGCTCGGATCCTGTCTGCTTCCTTATAGTCCTTCCCTTTTCGGGCCGAATACCGGGCTCCAACCCATCCCTGCGCCCATTGGAACCTCTCAGCGAGGCTGGGCCCATGTGGTGCTTCATCTTGCGCCGCAGGAAGTCGGGACAGGTGCTCCGGTGTCAAAGTCTGAGTCGTCGCTTCCGGCGCAACCACCAATACCTCCGCCACGATCGCCCAAAGCCTCATGACCTCTTGGGTCGGACGCTCGCGCTTCGCCAATAGCTGATTGCCCGCCCGGATGAACTCAAATACTGCCCGGACGGCGCGTGGGGCATCGAGGTCGTCGTTTAGTGCATCGGAAAACTCAGTGTGGAAGGCGACAGCAGCGGCGGAGAGTCCGGCTCCTGCCCCCGACCCACCATCGTATGCTTGGCTCAAGGAGTATTCGAACTGGCCGATTCGCCGTGCTGCTTCTCTAGCCGCCGCCAGCGACTCATCCGTCAGGTCCAACCTATTCCGGTAGTGGGTCTGGAACAGCAGCAGCCGGATCGCCCCGGCATCCACCCCATCGGCCTTGAGGTCCCGGGGCGTGGTGATGTTGCCGAAGCGCTTGGACATCTTGGTCCCGCGTACATTCAGGAACTCGCCGTGGAGCCAGTAGTTGGCGAACATCGGCTTGCCGGTGAACGCACAGCTCTGGGCGATCTCATCTTCGTGGTGGGGGAAGATCAGGTCGACGCCACCGGCATGGATATCCAGCACGTCGCCCCATCCCTTCTCCCGCAGGAGATCGAGCGCCATGGCGGAGCACTCGAGGTGCCACCCCGGCCGCCCGCGCCCAAAGGGGGAGTCCCACGCCGCGCCAACGGCCTCATCCTCGGGTCGCACTGCTTTCCACAGCACGAAGTCCTGCGCGTTCTCCTTGTCGTATTCATCCGACATCACCCGACCGCCGGCCCCGGCCTTGAGCTCGCGCCGGTCGAGTTGCGACAGCCGCCCGTAGGCGGGAAAGCGCGAGATGGCGAAGTACACCGAGCCGACGTCGCCCTGATACGCCGTCTTATTGGCCAGCAGTCCTTCGACCAGCCGGATCATTCCTGGCACGAAGTCAGTGGCGCGGGGATAGACGTGCGCCGGCCGGATCCGCAGGAAGTCACGATCCTCGAAGAAGGCCTCCGCGAACCGTTCGGTCAGCTGGCGGATGCCAACCCCGCGCGCGCCCGCTTCCCGGATGATCCGGTCGTCCACATCGGTGAGGTTCATCAGGTGCAGCACCTCGAACCCGCTCACCTCGAGCCAGCGACGCAAGAGGTCCTCGAACAGGAACGTCCGGAAGTTGCCGATATGGGCGTAGTTCCACACCGTCGGCCCGCAGGTATACATCGACACCCGCCCCGGCTCGATCGGGGTGAACGGCTCGATGCTGCGGCTGAGGGTGTTGAACAGTCTGAGGGCCATCAGGGGGCTCGACGGATGAAGGCGTGACTACTTGTGGCTGTCGCCGGAGGGCGTGACATCGACCGGCGGAAGCTGCCCGGCGTGTGTTCCCCGTGACGCCGATGCACTCAGTCGGCGGCCGAGCGACGCCTCATCAGCGTCGGTCTTGATGCGGATGGTCCGCTGCAGCGTCGGGATCTCGATCTGCTCGAGGTCCAGCCTCGACTTGATCCGGCGGCGGAACTCCCGGGCCACCTCCCAGTGCTGGCCCGGGTGGGTGCGGAACAGCACCCGGATCGTCACTGCGTTCTCGCCCAGCCCGATCACGCCCGCGACCTCCGGCTCGCCATCGAACCTGGAGCGCCACACCTCATCCCGGTTGAAGCGAACGGCTTCATCCCGAAAGACCTCGAGCGCCCGATCCACATCGGTCTCATACCCCACGCCCACTTCCACCACCGCCCGGGACCACTTGCGGGTGAAGTTGCTGACCGTCGTGATCTGGCCGTTGGGCACGATGTGCACCGCACCATCCATGTCGCGCAGCATCACGACCCGGAGCGTCATGCGTTCGACCTCGCCAGTCTTGCCCGCGACCTCGATGACATCGCCCACCGCGAACTGTCCTTCGGCCAGGTAGAAGAAGCCCGCGATGACATCCTTGACCAGGCCCTGGGCACCGAACGAAACCGCGAGGCCCAGGATGCCCGCACCGGCGAGGATCGGCTTGATGTCGACGAAGACGTTCAGCGTGAGCAGGAGCCCCAGCACGATCAGCAGCATGCGCCCCACGCTCCGCAGCAGGTGCGACGTGGTGCGTCCGCGCTGCCCCCGCTCGGTCATGGTGGTGGCGTCGCCGTCGTCCACCGCCATTTCGATGCGGCGGGCGACCTGGTTGACTACCCGCTGCCCCACCCAGCAGACCAGGCCGATGAAGCCGACCTGCAGCAGCTTGCGGACCAGCTCAGCGGCATCAACCCGGAGGAGGTCCGCCAGATTGCGCAGGAACTCGGGAATGGCCAGCAGAGCGGAATGCACGACCGGACCTCGGGGCTGGAGAACGGTGGAACGCGGGCAGGAACATAGGTCGCCCCGCCGGGGGCTTCAACCCGTGCGGCCCGCCGCGGAGGCCGCCGCCGCCGAGCCGATTAGCTTTGTCCCCGCCTGCTCCCGACCCCCGCATCCACGCTGACACGCCGACGTTGACCCTGCCTCCCACGCCCCCCACGGGCACCATGCTCGCCCGCGCGCTGCGCCGCCGCTGCCCCGTGTGCGGCGGCGGGCCGCTGTTCGCCAACTGGCTGAAGATGAAGGACCACTGTCCCTCCTGCGGCATCCGGATGCGCCGCGGAGAGGACGGCTACACCCTGGGCGCCCTGTGGTTCAACCTGTTCCTCGCCGAGCTCATCACGACCGCTTCGTTCGTGACCACACTGGTGCGCACCTGGCCCAGCCCGCCGTGGGACCTGCTCCAGATCATCGGACCGATCGAGGCGGTCGTCATGCCGCTCCTGATCTGGCCCTTTGCCCGGACCCTG
>JANOFA010000592.1:0-2576 GCA_031413355.1 Gemmatimonadota bacterium
GTTCATCCACGAGTTCAGCAAGGCCCACGAGCGGCCGTTCCGGGGCATGACGGCCGAGGCGATGCAGATCCTGACCGAGTCGCCCTGGCCGGGCAATGTGCGGCAGCTACGCAACCTTATTGAATCAATGGTGGTGCTCGCCCCCGGCAGGGAGATACGCGGAACCGATATTCCGCCGGATGTGACCGAGGGGGGAGGCCGTCTCCTGCCGGTCAGGGTGGGGGGTGGCGGGGCCCATGCCGGGGGTCAGGAATTGGAGTTCATCCTCCGTAATATCATGGACTTACGGCTGCAGCTCGAGGAGGTCAGGCGGCGGCTGGATGACCGGCCGCAGCGGGTCCAGGTCATCGAGCTCGGCGAGAGCCAGCCGATGGCCGATGTCTTGCCAGTCGGAGAGGTGGAAGAGCGGGGCGCTGTGGTCTACCGTCCCGGGATGACCATGGCCGATCTCGAGAAGGAGGCGATCGCCGTCGCCCTCAGTCAGTCGCGGGGAAACCGGCGGAAGGCAGCCGAGGTCCTGGGCATCGGGGAGCGGACTCTGTACCGGAAGATCAAGGCTTACAAACTAGAGTAGGTGACCACACCTAAGTCGTGTATTAATCCGGATTTCGGGAGGTTGATATGCTTGACACCCGGACCCCGGGGACCCCATATTTGCCGAGACCCGTCCCCCCCACGTTCGAACTGGGTCTTCATCCGTGATTTTCTCGATAGACCCTAGCGCGTGTGTGACGTGCTTGGCCTGCGTCCGTGTCTGCCCGACGGGCGCCGTGGAGGTGCAGGAGCCGCTTGTCCGCATCGAGGACGAGTCGTGTATCCGCTGCGGGCTCTGCCTGCCGGCCTGTCCGCACGACGCCATCGAAGTCACCGGAGAGTTAGGCCGCGCGATGTCGGTCGCTGCCCGGGGGGGCGGCGTGCTGATCCTGGCACCGGAGGCGGCGGCGCATTTCTACCCCGCCTCCCCGGAGCAGGTGGTCAACGCGGCGTACGCGGCGGGCTTCCGGATGGTCAACCGGGGGGTGCTGGGCGACGAACTGGTGGCGGCCGAGTACCTGCGGCTGTGGCGGGAACCAGGCTGGGGGACGCTGCTGCGTTCCACCGATCCGGTCGTGGTCGACACCATCCGGCGGGACTATCCCGAGCTGGTGCCGTACCTCGCTCCGGTCACCATCCCGACGGTAGCCGAAGCGCGGTATCTGCGCTCGATGTTCGGGGAGTCGCTGGAGATCGTCTTCGCCGGTGTCTGTCCCCCGGCTGGGCGCGCCGAGCTGGATGCCGCGGTCACGTTCCGCGACCTGGAACAGCTGTTCAAGCTGCGTGGTGTCGCTCCGCAGGAGCAGCCCGACTTCTTCGTGCGGGTGCCGAGCGAGCGGCGGCGGCACCTGAGCACCGCCGGTGGCTTGCCGATCGAGATGCTGCGGGAAGCGGCCTATGCCAGTCGCCGGTTCCGCAAGGTGCGCGGGCTGAAAGAGCTGCGGTCGCTGGCCCGGGCCATCACGGTGGACCGGCTGGACCTGGGCTTTGTCGACCTGCTCTCGCATGAGGGCTGGCTGGATCATCCGCTGTCGGGTCCGCCGGAGGAGCTGTTCTGGCGCCGGTCGGTGGTCGAGAGCACCGAGCCGCAGCGGAGCCGGTATCCGGTGGTCGACGGGACGGTGGTCGCCAGCTACGGCGCCACCTTCCTGGTCGAGCCGCGGCTGATTCAGGCCGATCCGACCAAGGTGCAGGAACTGCTGGAGTCGATCGGCCCGGGGCCCAATGGCCGGGCGTGGGACTGCCGGGCCTGCGGTTTCGAGACCTGTGACGCGTTCGCGCATGCGGCGGCGATGGGCCGGGCATCATTGCGGCAGTGCCCGCCGTTCCAGGCGCGCAAGGTCGAGGTGGCGGAGCGGGATTCGGCGGTGGATGCCCTGAGCGGTCTGGCCGCCTACCGGGTGCTGCACGACCGGATGCAGTACGAGATCGAACGCAGCAAGCGGAGCCTCGAAGGGTTCGCGGTGCTGTTCATCGACCTCGATTACTTCAAGCAGGTCAACGACCAGTTCGGGCATGAGGCGGGCAACGATGTGCTGCGCGCCGTCGCCACCGAGATCCGCAGCGCCATCCGGGCCTCGGACCTCGCGGCCCGCTACGGCGGCGACGAGTTCGTGGTGATCCTGACCCGCACCGACTTCGCGGGGGCCAATCGGGTCGCGGAAGCGATCCGGGCCGGCATCGAAGGGGTGGGGCGTCGTCTGGGCTATCCGGTGGGACTGGTCACGGCCAGCATCGGCGTGGCGGAGTACGATGTACGACGGCCGCATGAGGGCGACCTCCTCGTGCAGGCCGACCGGGCGCTGTATCAGGCCAAGTCTGCTGGCCGAAACGCCGTGGCGTAGGCCGGCAGGAATCGAAAGCGAGCCATCGTGACTGGACCGTCTCCCATCCGCCATCCTGAATCAACGGCCTCGAGCCGGAATCCGAACGCGTTCGACAACGCGCCGGACCCGTGGGCCGCCTCGGCGGCCGATTTTCGGCCATCCAACTCAACCCGCTTTCGAGCAATCTCCGGGCTTTGCGCATATGCACGGCTCGCC
>JANOFA010000593.1:0-3128 GCA_031413355.1 Gemmatimonadota bacterium
AGTGGACGCAGTGGCTTTTCCTGCAGCTCTACAAGCAAGGGCTGGCCTACAAGAAGGCGGCGGCGGTCAACTGGTGCCCCACCTGCAAGACCGTGCTGGCGAACGAGCAGGTGGAGGGCGGGTTGTGCGAGCGGTGCAAGACCCCGGTGGAGCAGCGCTTTCTGGAGCAGTGGTTCTTCCGCATCACCGACTATTGCGACCGGCTGCTGGCCAATCTTGATACGCTGGATTGGTCCGACACAACCCGCACGGCGCAACGGAACTGGCTGGGGCGGAGCGAGGGCGCGGAGATCACTTTCGAGGTGGTGGGCGGCCAGACGGTCGGAGCGTCGGCAGCCCCATCCGCCCAACCGCCCAACCGCCCAATCGCCGGCATTTCCGTCTTCACCACCCGGCCCGACACCCTCTTCGGCGCCACGTTCATGGTCCTGGCACCGGAGCATCCGCTGGTGGCCCGCCTCACGACGCCAACCCAGGCCGCCGCGGTCGCCGCATACATCGAGGCGGCGGCATCGAAGGATCTGGTCGCCCGCAAGGTGGGCGACCGGGACAAGACCGGCGTGGCGCTGGGCGCAATGGCCATCAACCCGGCCACCGGGCATGAGATCCCCATCTGGATCGCCGACTACGTGCTGATGGAGTACGGCACCGGTGCCATCATGGCGGTGCCGGCGCACGATGAGCGCGACTTTGCTTTTGCCCGGAAGTACGGACTGGAAATCGTGCGGGTCCTCGCCCCCGGGCGGGATGACCCGGCCGCCGTGCCGGGGAGCGCCGTGCCGGCAGCAGCCGAAACCGAGACCGCTGGCTACGTGCTGGTCAATTCCGGCAAGTTCGACGGCCGCCCCGCAGCGGAGGCAAAGCGCCTCATCACCGCCGAACTCGCCGCAAAGGGCCAGGGGAAGCCCGTCGTGCAGTTCCGGTTGCACGACTGGTGCATCTCCCGGCAGCGCTACTGGGGCCCGCCCATTCCCGTCATCTACTGTGACAGCTGCGGCCCGGTACCCGTGCCGGAGAAGGACCTGCCCGTCATCCTCCCGCCGATCGAGGACTTCCGGCCCGACGATTCCGGGATCTCGCCGCTCGCTCGCCACGAGGAGTGGTATTACGTCCCCTGCCCGACCTGCGGCCGGCGCGGTCGGCGCGAGACCGATGTCTCCGACACCTTTCTCGACTCGGCGTGGTACTACCTGCGCTATCCCAGCAGCGAATTCGACGACCGGCCGTTCGATCCGGCGCGCACCAGGAAGTGGTGCCCGGTCACGACGTACATTGGCGGGAATGAGCATGCCGTGCTGCACCTGCTCTATTCCCGCTTCCTCGCGATGGTTCTGAAGGACCTCGGGCACATCGACTTCGAGGAGCCCTTCACCCGGTTCCGGGCCCACGGGCTGATCGTGAAGGACGGCAGCAAGATGTCCAAGTCCCGCGGCAACGTCGTCATCCCGGACGAGTATATCGCGCAGTGGGGCGCCGACACCTTTCGCATGTACCTGATGTTCCTCGGTCCGCTGCAGGACGGTGGCGATTTCCGCGAAGCCGGCATCAACGGCCCCCGCCGGTTCCTCGATCGTGTCTGGCTGATGGTGACGGAAGCGGAGGAAAGCGGAGAGCTGCAGAAACCGCTGGTGGTCCGCTGGCACGCGACGAAGAAGAAGGCGGCGGAGGATATCGAGGGGCTGCGCTACAACACCGCGATCGCTTCACTGATGGAGCTGGTCAACGCGATGAAGGAGGCCGGCAGCCACGACCGGGCGATCATCGCGGACCTGGTCGTCATGCTGGCCCCCTTCGCGCCGCACTTCGCCGAGGAGTGCTGGGAGCGGCTGGGGCACTCCACCAGCGTCTTCGATGCGCGCTGGCCGGCGTGGGATGAACGGCTGGTCGTCTCGGATGAGATCGAGGTGCCGGTACAGATCGGCGGAAAGACCCGCGCCAAGATCCAGCTGGCCCGTGGCGCTGATGAGGCCACCGCGGTCGCGGTGGCGACGACGGATCCCGCAGTACAGAAATTTCTGGAGGGCAAGACCATCCGGAAAGTCATCTACGTGCAAGACCGGCTGCTCAACCTCGTGATCGGGTAGACCCAGGCAAGGAATGGCCATCATGCGGTATTACGCGACGCTGCTCCTGACGATTGCCACGGCACCGCTGGCGGCGCAATCGACCGCCGTCCAGTCCGATGCGGGCGCGATCGCCACCGCGCGCACCTTCGTGCTCGACACCATGGTGCAGCTCCGGGCGCCCGGCGCGTCGATCACCGTCATCCGCGACGGTGTGATGATCTGGAGCGAAGGCTTCGGTTTCGCGGATCTTGAACAGCGCGTGCCGGTCACCCCGCTCACCCGCTTCCGGGTCGGCAGCGTCTCCAAGCCGTTCACCTCGATCGCGCTCGGCCTGCTCCTCGAGGAAGGGAAGCTCGATCTCGACGCGCCCATCCAGCGCTATCTGCCGGACTTTCCCGAGAAGCGCTGGCCCGTCACTACTCGCCAGCTCGCGGGCCATCTGGCCGGCATCCGGCACTATCGTGACGGCGAGATGACCATCACCCGGCACTACGACACGGTGCACGACGGGCTGGCCATCTTCGCCGATGATACGCTGCTCTTCGAACCGGGAAGCCGGTACGCCTATTCGTCCTACGGCTGGAACCTCATCAGCGCGGTCATCGAAGCGGCCAGCGGGGAGCCTTTCCTGCCCTACATGGCGCGCCGGGTCTTCGGACCGGCGGGCATGACTCGCACGGTCGCGGAGTTCAACGACAGCGTCATCCCGTTCCGCTCCCGGTTCTACGTGCACGCTGATTCCGCAGCTCCGGCAACCAACGCGCCATACATCGACAACAGCTACAAGTGGGCCGGCGGCGGGTTTCTCTCGACCACGGAAGATCTGGCACGCTTTGGAAGGAAACTGCTGGAGGGAAAGTTGCTGCGGCCGGCGACTCGCGACCTGCTGTGGGCTTCGCAGCGCACTGTCGGGGGAACGGCGACCAACTACGGTCTGGGATGGCGCTCGGGCGTCGATCCATCGGGCCGGCGCTGGGTGGGGCACACCGGTGGGTCAATTGGTGGAACGGCGAACCTGGTGATCTATCCGGAGCAGCACCTGATCATTGCCGTGCTGGTCAA
>JANOFA010000594.1:0-1338 GCA_031413355.1 Gemmatimonadota bacterium
CGTCAAACTGCCGCGTCGTCCCCAGGTACGTGCCCAGGGTCACGAACCACGCCCCCCAGATGAAGTACTGGAGGAACATCATGAAGGAGAGCTTGGTTCGGAGCATGGGGAGGGGGAAAGGGAAATTGGGAACGGGAAACGGGAAACGGGAAACGGGAACGGGAAACGGGAAACGGGAAACGGGAACCGGGAAAGGGAAACGGGAAAGGGGAGAAACTGGTGCTGTCATCCTGAGCGAAGCGAAGGATCTCTGTGCCCCGGAGCCGGACCCACGCTTCGGCTCCGGCCTGAAGGGATTCTTCGGTCGCTATGCTCCCTCAGAATGACCGCGCAGGATCTGCTCCACATCCCTCACCTCAGCTCACGAATCCGGATATCCCGGTACGCCACTTCGTCGCCGTGGTCCTGCAACGCAATGCGGCCGCGCACGGCTTTGCCGTAGCCGGGCCACTGGGAGAACTTGCTCGCCGCCACCCTGGCCAGCCACTCCGGGCTCCCCAGCGTGTATTCGACCATCTTCACCCCGTTGAGCCAGTGCTCCACATGGCTGCCCACCACCACGATCCGTACCCGATTCCACTCGCCGGCCGGTTTCACCACGCCGGCGGGGGCGGCATAGAGACCGTAGCAGGCCCCGGCCGATGTGAGGCGGTTGCCGCCGTCGGGATGGGTGGCATCGTCCAGCAGCTGCATCTCCGGGCCGCTCTCGTAGGTCGCTTCGTTGTCCTCGGTCACTCGGTACATGATGCCGCTGTTGCCGCCGGGGGAGAGCTTCCACTCGAGCGTCAGCTCAAAGTTGCCGTACGTCTGGCGGGTGACGATATCGCCACCCGGGCCGGTGCGGACCAGCGCGCCATCGACCACACTCCACCCCGCCGGCAGCGCGCTCTGTCTGTAGCCGCGCCAGGCCGCGGTGCTCGACCCGTCGAACAGCATGGTCCAGCCGGCGGCCTTGTCGGCGCTGCTCAACGCGGCACCGGGCGCGGGCGTCTGGGCACACCAGGAACGGGGTACTCCGGCGAGGGCAAGGACGAGTGCCGCATTCGCCAGCGGAAAGCGTATCTGCATGGGGCCGGGTGCTGAAGGTGGCAGATAGGATGGCACGAGTGCGCGGTCATGTCCAGCGGCGGTGAGGAGAGATGACCCGTGCAAAGCTGGAAGGAGAATACCACGCCGCAAGGATCAGGGGCAGCGGTCAACCACCTGCTGGACGCTTGCCCCGTCACGCCGTACCTTCCCTTGCCCCTCCCGCCGAACGGTTCATGGATCGTCGCAACCTGCTCCGCATCCTTGGCGCCACTGCCGCCCTGCCCCTCCTGCCGGCCAGCGGCGGCGGTG
>JANOFA010000595.1:0-1506 GCA_031413355.1 Gemmatimonadota bacterium
CAATGCGGCCATCGGGATGCACCCGGATGGCCTCCGCGCTCGGCGTCCTGGACAGGCCGGGCATGGTCATGATTTCGCCGGCGAGGGCGACAACGAATCCGGCGCCGGCCGAAGGGGTTCCGGATCAATGTCCGCGACGTCTATCCTTCGGCCGGCGCCGGTTTCGTTGTCGCCCTCGCCGGCGAAATCATGACCATGCCCGGCCTGTCCAGGACGCCGAGCGCGGAGGCCATCCGGGTGCATCCCGATGGCCGCATCGAGGGACTGTTCTAGCCATCGACTCGCCTTCGACTACCGGAGTCCACATGAGCATCAGGATTGTCGCGACCGACCAGGCGCCCAAGGCCATCGGCCCGTACAGCCAGGCCACGATTGCCGGCGGCATGATCTTCACCGCCGGCCAGATCGCGCTGAATCCGGCGACGATGGAGGTGGTGAGCGGAGGCATCCGGGAGCAGAGCGAGCGGGTGTTTCAGAACCTGCAGGCGGTGCTCACTGCCGCCGGCAGCGACTTCGGCAAGGTGGTCAAGACGACGGTGTACCTCGTGGACATGGCGGATTTCACCGCAATGAACGAGATCTACACCAGGTTTTTCGGCGATCACAAACCCGCACGGTCCACGGTGGCGGTGGCAGGATTGCCCCGCGGCGTGCGGGTGGAGATCGACCTCATCGCCACGGCGTGACCGGGCGTGGGGGAGGGGGAGGTACTATCTTGCCCGTCCCAGCGCTCGTAGCCGTGGGCGCCCCGTTGGTCCGCACGCACCCACCTCGGAGTCCCGTTGCCCAAGCGTAATTTCGGTTTTGAGAAGCGTCAAAAAGAACTGGAGAAGCAGCGGAAGCGGGCGCAGAAGCTCCAGCGCCGGACGGACCGGGCAGCGGACGCCGCCGCCGAGCCGGAGCTGGGGCTCGACGGCTCCGAAAATGTAGCGGTGGATCCCGCACCACAGACGGATGAGCATCCCACCGAGTGAGCCGGCGCTGCGTTCCGCATGAGGCAGCAGCGCCGCGTCGTTGATGGGGGTGGATCGGGCCTGGTGGCTCGGCCGGTCTTCAAAACCGCGATGGAGGCGCCTTCGGTGGCTCCGGTGGGTTCGATTCCCACACGCTCCCGCCATGTGCGTTCGGGAAGGGTCGTGGCCGGCCTGCTTCGCGCGCATGGCAACTCCCCAGTGGACCGGTCCACGTGACAACCCTCCTGCTGGTCAATCCTGCTGCCGGGCGCGGTCGGGCCCTCGCCCTCGCCCCGCGTGCCGAGGCGGCAGCGCGTGCGGCGTGGGGTGCGGTGGTCCGGCTCGACACCTCGTCTCGCGGTGCGGCGACGCCGATGGTCCGCGAGGCGGTCGAGGCCGGAGTCGCGCGTGTACTGGTGGTGGGTGGTGACGGCACGCTGCACGAAGCCGCCAATGGACTCCTCACTGCCGTCGTGCGGGAGCGGCCCCCGCTCGGCATCGTGTCGAGCGGAACCGGAAACGACTATGCCAAGCTCGCCGGCACTTACCGTCT
>JANOFA010000596.1:0-4169 GCA_031413355.1 Gemmatimonadota bacterium
CGGGCCACTCGCCCCGCCACCGATGTCCATTCCAATTGTGCCCGCATCCGACACTGCGGCGCATGCTCACCGTCCCGCCACCTGCTCCCTGCCGCCTGCCATCTGGTTCTCCCCGACCGCCACCAGCGCGCGCACCAGCGCCGGTACCAGGCTCTCGCCTCCCAACCGGGTGAGCCGGAGCGACAGCGGCACCGTCCGCCGTACTTCGACCGCGAGCTGCACATGGTCGAGCGCGGAGGAAAGCCCGGCGAACCGGGGAGTCGCACCCTCGCGAAAGGTGAGTCGCGCCTCGTCACCCCGCACCAGCAGGTGTTGCAGGCCCAGCTCCGCCCCCACCGCACGAAGCTGGGCCATGTGAAGCAGTGCCTCGGCCGGCTCGGGCAGCGGCCCGAACCGCTCGCGCAATTCGTCGCGAAGCGGTTGAATGTCGCTTGGGGTCCCCGCCCGCGCCAGTCGGCGGTAGAAGTCGAGCTTCACGTCGTCGGAGGTGATGTAGCTGTCCGGCAGATGGGCCGGCCGGTCGAGCACCACCTCGGGCGGCTGGGGCCGCTCGCCCTTCACCTGGCCCCTCAGCGCCCGCACCGTCTCCTCGAGCCAGCGCAGGTACAGATCGAACCCCACGGCGTGCGCATGCCCCGACTGCTCCGCGCCGAGCAGATTGCCCGCACCGCGCAGCTCCATGTCCTTCAGCGCAATCCGGTAGCCCGCTCCGAGTTCGGTATGATGCTCCAGCACCTTGAGCCGTTCCTCGGCGTCCCGGTCGATCGTGTCGGGCACCACGAGGTAGCAGTAGGCCCGCCGGTGGCTCCGCCCCACCCGGCCGCGCAGCTGGTACAGCTGGGCCAGTCCGAGCCGCTGCGCGTCGTGCACCACCATGGTGTTCGCGTTAGGTACGTCGAGCCCGGATTCGACGATCATCGTGGAGACGAGGATGTCCACCTCGCCCGACACGAACCGCCGCATGACATCCTCCAGCTCGTCCGCGGCCATCTGCCCATGGCCTACCGCCACCCGGGCCCGCGGCGCGAGCGACCGCACCCGAGCCGCGATGGTTTCGATCGTCTCGATCCGGTTGTGCACGAAAAACACCTGGCCGCCGCGGTCCAGCTCCCGCGCGAGGGCCTCTTCCAGCAGGCCGTCGTCCCACGGCTCCACGAACGTGAGGATCGGCGACCGGTCCCGCGGCGGCGTCTCGATCATCGCCAGATCCCGCAGCCCCGCCAGCGAGAGGTGCAGGGTCCGCGGAATCGGTGTCGCCGTCAGGGTGAGCACATCCACCGTCAGCCGCAGGGCCTTGAGCCGCTCCTTGTGTTTCACCCCGAAGCGGTGCTCCTCGTCCACGATCAGCAGGCCGAGGTCCTTGCACTCGACGTCACTCGACAGCAGCCGGTGCGTGCCGATCACGATATCCACGTCGCCCGTGGCCATGCGCTGCAACACCGCCTTCTGCTCCTTTGCGGTGCGGAAGCGAGACAGAACCTCCACTTTCACCGGAAAATCCGCCAGCCGTTCCGCGAAGGTCCGGCCGTGCTGATCTGCCAGAATCGTGGTCGGCACCAGGACGGCGACCTGCTTCCCGCCCTGCACCGCCTTGAACGCCGCCCGCACCGCGATTTCGGTCTTGCCGTATCCGACATCGCCGACCAGCAGGAGGTCCATCGGGATCGGCTGCTCCATCGCGCGCTTTACCGCGTCGGTCGCCTTGCGCTGGTCCGGCGTGTCCTCGTACAGGAACGCCGACTCGAGTTCGCGCTGCCACCGCGTGTCCGGCGGGAAGGCGTACCCGGCGCTCACCTTGCGCCGGGCGTACAGGTCCAGCAACTCGGCCGCCATCTCCTTGATGGCCTCCCGGGTCTTCTCCCGCACCCGCTGCCACGACGAGCCCCCGAGCTTGTGCAGCCGCGGTGGCGGCTCATCGCCGCTGTCGCCCGCGGAGCGGTACCGTTCGAGCTGGTCCAGCCGATACAGCGGAACGTTGAGCCGGTCGCCCCCTTCGTACTCGACGATCGCGACCTCGATCGTCGATTCCCCGACGGTGATCGTCGCGATGCCGCGGTAGATCCCGATGCCGTGATCGAGGTGGACGACGTAGTCGCCCCCCTGCAGCTGGCCGGTTGCCGCCGAGGGCGCTGCCTGACGATAGCGGCGGGCGCGACGCAGGCGGCGGGCCCGGCGGAAGATCTCGTGGTCGGTGAGGACCCGCAGGCTGCGCATCACGAAACCGCCGTCCAGCGCCCCGATCGCGAGCGTCACGTTGAGCCGCCCGCTGCCCTCGTGCAGCAGCTCGTCCAGCCGCTCGAGCTGGCCCTCGTTGTCGCACAGGATCACCGTCGGGAGCTCGCCGGTGAGCAGGCTGCGCAACCGCCGGATGTCACGCTCGACCGAGTCAGGAGCAAAAAAACCGGCATGCAGCACGTCCGGGCCGGTCGCGGTGCCGGCGTCGGAACGCAGCGCCACCCGGGCGAACGCCGCCAGCCGGGACTGCCACACCGCCGGCGACTCGAACAGCTCTTCCCGGGTGGGAACATCCTCGCCCAGCCGCCGCGCGACTTCGAGATGATGCGCCGCCTCGCGCCACGCGCGCGCCACCTCCTCCGCCGCCGCGGTATGTGAGTCCTGCACCAGCAGCATCCCCGAGGGGAGCAGGTCCAGCAGCGTCTGCCGACTGGGCGAGGTCTCCTCGCCATTCGGTCGCCGGGCGACCGAGCCAACCAGGGGCAGGACGGTGATTTCGTCCAGCACCTCGCCGGAGCGCTGGGTGGTGAGGTCGAAGGCGCGCATCGTCTCCAGCTCGTCACCCCACCACTCGAGTCGGGCCGGCGCTCCCATCCCGAAGCCGTACACATCAACGATTCCGCCCCGGACACTGAATTGCGCCACCTCGAGAACTGTGGGCACTTTCGAGTAGCCCATCGCTTCGAGCGCGGCGGCCACCGCCTGCGGCGAGGAGGAGGCTCCGGCGGTCCGGCTGAGCCGCAGCGTGCTGCCACGCAGGGCCGCCGGCACCAGGGTGCGTTCCTGCGAGGCGCGGGCGGTCGTGACCAGGATGCGGAGCCGGCCTTCGAGCACGGCCGCGAGCGTCTCGGCCCGTTCACCCGCGATCTCGTAGTGCGGCTCCTCCTCGCCCAGCGCTTCCCGCTGCGGATACAGCGCGAAAGGCACCTCGGTCAGATGCTGCAGGTCGCCGATCCACCGCTCGGCATCCGCCGGCGTGGTCGCGATGACCGTGAACAGCCGGTCAGGGTACTGCCGCGCCAGCCAGGCGATCAGCACTGCCCCGCTCGAGCCTGCGAGCCCATCGATCTGGCGCTGCCCGCCCCGCGACGGCAGGCGGTCCCGCAGGTCGAATGCGAGCGCGGTCCGTTCGAAGGCGTCCAGCAGCAGGTTCAGCGTCATGTCCGCTGCCGCAGTCCACTGGCGAGCAGCAGCTCCACGAGCCCGAGCCCCAGGGCGAGCCAGAGCAGTGGGCCCTGCAGGCTGGCCCGCCCCGCCCCTGCAAAGGCCGCCGCGGCAGCATCCTCCAGCTCCACCATCCGGGAACCGGGCCAGAGATTCGTCACCTGGGCGTCGGTCGCGGTGGCCAGATGTGACTCGCGTGAATCGACGTTGACGCTGATGCCGCCGACCGTGTCGCGTCCGGCGAGCAGGAAATACACCCCGGGCGACGGCGCCCGGAATGCCGCCCCGCCCTCGACCGCCCAGCGCCGGTCGGCCTGCGCCACCGCCGTGACGAGATCCGGGACCAGCACGGGATCACCGGGTGACGCACTCTGCAGCGCAAGCTCCCCGCGTGCCAGGCGATTCACCACCGCATCCATGAACGGCAGGAACCCGGCCCGGAGCGGGATTTGTGCCGTCGGCTCGTAGCGCACGGCACCAATGGTTACGGGTGCGACATCAGCGACCAGGGGGCGGCTGCTCTTTAAGCTCGACATAGACTTCTCCTTTGAAGTAGTTGAAACGGGGGGTATTGGATTTGATGCCGCACACGCAGTTACCGATGCCGCAATAACGATGCCTAGAGTGCGGAATAGGTATGTAGCGCAAGACATCATTTTGCCGTTCAACCAACTCAGAAAATGCTTCTCGAATAGCGATTTCTTCGGAAACATCTTGCTTTAACTCATACTCAAAAACTTTAATCGCTCGATAAACAAGTTTTTCCGCCA
>JANOFA010000597.1:0-6797 GCA_031413355.1 Gemmatimonadota bacterium
CAACATCATCTTCTGGTGATCGCACCATGAACCTGGACCTGCGAATCCCAATCGGGCTGATGTTCTCGATCTTCGGCGCCCTGCTTACGCTGTTCGGGCTCCTGTCGGACAAGGCAATCTACGCCCAGTCGCTCGGCATCAATGTGAACCTCTGGTGGGGACTGGTGCTCCTTGGCTTCGGGTTCACAATGCTCGCCTTCGCGATCCGGGCGGCAAGGAAACGCGCGGCAAGCGACGGATAGGATCGGGACCGGCGGCGGCGGGCCGAGGCCACTCGGCATGCCGCTCGGCTGGCGGAGACGGCATCAGAGCGGGACAACCCGCTCGCCTAACCCGCCGCTCTTGCCCGGCCAAATGCCGCCCGGTCCAGCGTACGGTACTGAATCGCCTCGCTGATATGCGGGACGCCGACCGTTTCCTCCCCCGCCAGATCGGCGATGGTCCGCGCCACCTTGAGCACCCGATGATATGCCCGCGCTGACAGGCCGAACCGCGTGAGCGCGGCACGAAGCAGCTCCTCCGCCGCCGGGTCGGGGCGACAGTAGCGGCGCAACTCGCGGGGAGCGAGGCAGGCGTTGCTCGCGACCCCGGTGCCGGGCGGGAAGCGCTGACGCTGCCGGGCACGGGCCGCCTCGACCCGGAGGCGGATCAGCTGACTCGGCTCCTCGACCTGGTCTCCCGTCAACTCCGTCGCGAGCACGGCGGGCACCCGGAGCTGTATATCAATCCGGTCGAGCAAGGGGCCGGAGAGCCGGCTCAGGTAGCGCTCGACCAGCGCGGGATCGCAAGTGCAGGCGCGCCGCGGGTCGCCGGCGAAGCCGCAGGGACAGGGATTCATCGCCGCGATGAGCGTGAACTGCGCCGGATACGTCAGGCTCATGGCGGCACGGCTCAGCGTCACGACCCCGTCCTCCAGCGGCTGGCGCAGCACCTCGAGGACATGGCGACGAAATTCAGGCAGCTCATCCAGGAAGAGCACGCCGCCATGCGCGAGGCTCACCTCCCCGGGCCTGGGTGTCGCCCCGCCACCGATGAGGCCGGCATCGCTGATGGTGTGGTGCGGCGCCCGGAAGGGGCGCGCCGTGACGAGGGCTCGGCCTGCCGGCAACAGGCCGGCGACGCTGTGGATGCGGGTGGTGTCGATCGCCTCCTCGATCGACAGCGACGGCAGGATGGTCGGCAGCCGCCGGGCGAGCATCGTCTTGCCCGCGCCCGGGGGCCCGAGCAGCAGGAGGTTGTGACCCCCTGCCGCCGCCACCTCGAGCGCCCGCTTGGCCGCCGGCTGCCCGCGCACATCGGCAAAGTCCAGCTCATCGGCGACGGGCAGCGCGGCGAATGCCGCCGGATCGTGGGGGGTCACCATCAGCGGCGTCTCACCCGAAAGATGCCGCACCACCTCCCGCAGCGAGCGGGCCCCCACCACCTCGAGCCCGCTGACGACCGCCGCCTCGTTGGCGTTCGCCGCGGGAACAATGAGACCATGAAGCCCCTGGGCCCGTGCACGGAGCGCGACCGACAGCGCGCCACGAATGGGGCGCAGGTCCCCCTCCAGTCCGAGCTCACCAAGCACCAGCATCCCCGCCGCGGCTCCAGCGGGGAGCTGCCCGCTCGCCTGCAGCAGCGCGATCGCGATCGGCAGATCGAAGCCGGAGCCCTCCTTGCGCAAGTCCGCCGGTGCCAGGTTGACCGTTATGCGCTTGAGCGGCAACAGGAATCCGCTGTTGCTCAGCGCCGCGGTGACGCGCTCGCGACTCTCCTTCACCGCGCCCTGCGCCAGTCCCACCGTCGCGAAGCCGGGCAGGCCCGGACTCAGGTCGACTTCAACGGCGACCGGACAGGCCTCGATGCCGAGCAGGGTGGCAGCGTGAACGCACGCGAGCATGCAGGATTCTCCGGGAGAGACCGGAGGATGGTGATACCACGAGTGGGTGAAGCGGGAACCGGATTGGCGCGGGGAGGCTCGGAAAAACGGCGAACAGCGGAGATGGCCGCCGGGTCGGATAGTGCCGGACTACTGCGGCCAGCCGTCGGGGCGCACGTCGAGCAGCAGAATCAGCGGCGCGGTGAGGTCGCCGGCGAAGACGCTGGTCTCCAGCGGCTGGGTCCGATCGAGATCATCCCGGCTCGCGCCGATACAGCAGGTGAATCCCACCCGCAGGACCGGCTGGTCGAGCAGGGCAAGCGGAATAACCCGCGGAGGCCCGTAGCTGAGACCCTCCCGGATGGTGGCGGGAATCCGGCCGGAGAGGTAGACCGGCAGTTCAACCAGGGACTGTAGCATCCGGTAAGTCAGCACTGTGGACTCGCCGCCACTGGTCGCAATGCCGAAAACCGGGGCCCCGAACCGCCCAGTCCGGGGGAAAACAGCGACTCCGTACTGGAACGGGCCGTTGTTATCCCTTGCCGTGGCAAGGGTTTCCCTGAGGAGGTCGTGGACCGCCAGCAGACTCTGCGGAATGGGCTCGGGATTCATGTCAAATCGTCCTTGGGAGGTCCACCCGAAGACCGACTATGCGTGGCATACACGGGAAGCAGGACTCGGGCCGACCCCCAGCACCCATCCCTGGAATGGCTGGAAACCGCCTCGGGTTCCAGCGGAACTCGGGCGGTACGATGCACGCCAGTCCGGGATTGCGCAACCGACGGTATTATTGGGTCTCATGCCAGCCAGCCTATTCCCCCAATTCCGTTCCGCCATTGCCGGTGGGCTGCTGCCGCCGGCGCTGTCCATGCTGATTGCGTGCGGATCCGACGGCACCGGTACACCGCCGCCCCCTCCCGGACTGGTGGTGACGATCACCGCGCCGACCAGCGGCGCCATCCTGAACGACTCGCTCACCCTGGCCGCGGGCGCCTCGGCGCCGACCGGCATCGCCGGGGTACAGTTCAAGATCGACGGTGCCAACCTCGGCGCCGAGGTCACCACCCCGCCATACACCCTCAGGATCGACAGCTACGCTTTCACCGACGGGCCGCACGCGGTCTCGGCGCGGGCGCGCGACTCCGCCGGCCAGACCGCCCTGTCCCCTGCGGTGGCTGTCGCCATCCAGAACCCACGGCCACGTGACATCGTGCTCATCCTCACCGACGATCAGCGTTTCGACCTGATGGGCTACATGCTCCTCACCGACGCAGCGCTGACCTCGGAGACGGTCCGATTCGATCAGGCTGTCGCCACCACTTCCCTCTGCTGCCCCAGCCGTTCCAGCATCCTGACAGGCCAGTACGCTCACAATCATGGGGTGCTGACCAATGTCCTTCCCAACGGCGGCGCCTCCAAGTTCGATCCCAGTTCAACCGTCGCGACCTGGCTCACCCAGGCGGGGTACCGCACCGCGCTGCTGGGCAAGTACCTCAATGACTATCAGCTGCTCTCGCCCGCCGTCCCGCCGGGGTGGGCAGATTTCGAAGCCTTCGTCCCGCCGCAATTCTACAACTACAGCTTGAACCAGAACGGGACCATCACCAGCTACGGCGCGGCGCCCGCGGAGTATTCCACCGATGTACTGACCGCAAAGGCGGAGCAATTCATCGGCGGCACGAACCCGCGACAGGGCCTTTTCCTTTATCTGACACCATTTGCACCGCACGCACCGGCAACACCCGCGCCAGGTGACATCGGCGCCTTCAGCGGTGTGGCGCCCTGGCGACCCCCCTCGTTCGACGAGGCCGACGTCTCGGACAAACCGGCATGGATTCAGGCGTTGCCCCGTCTGACGCCGGCGAAGGTGGCCGCGGGGGACTCGCTCCGGCAGCGGCAGCTCGAATCGTTGCAGGCGGTGGATCGGATGGTGTCGCGGGTGGTCGCTGCCCTGAAGCAGTCAGGGCGCTGGCCACACACGTTGCTCGTGTTCAGTTCGGACAACGGCTATTCGTGGGGGGAGCACCGCTGGCTGGATGGGAAGTCATGCCCGTACCAGGAATGCATCCGTGTGCCACTCTGGATACGTGCACCCGGGCTGAGCGCACGGCATGACACCAGCCTGGCGGCCAACATCGATCTGGCCCCGACCATCGCGGAGTGGGCCGGGATCTCGGTGCCGGCCACCATCGACGGGGTGAGCCTCCTTCCGCTGCTCATCGATCCCGCGACACCGTGGCGCGGTGCCATCCTGGTCGAACACCTGGGCACCCCGACCCCCGGGCACATCGACTCGCAGGGCGTGCGGACGTCGCGGTACCTCTACAACGAATACGTCAACGGTGACCGGGAGCTGTACGACCTCCTGCTGGATCCCTTCGAGCTGACCAACGTGGTGAACGATCCCGCCTACGCGGGAACCCTCGCCACCCTGCAGGCGACTCTCGCGACGCTCAAGGCATCGTAGCCGATCCGGCGGCTTCCGCTGACGGCCAGCGGAGCTGTACCACGGTACCCCGGCCCACCCCGCGCTCCACCGTCACCGTCGCCCCCCAGCTCTCGACCAATCGCCTGACAATGGGCAGGCCAAGGCCCGCGCCACTCGTGGTGGTCGAGAAGCGCGGTTCGAAGATCCGTGGGAGCAGCGCGGCCGGAATGCCTCGCCCGTCATCCTCGACATCCAGCCCGTCGCTCCGGACCCGCAGGACGATCCGGCGTGCGTCGGCGTTGCGGGCGTTCTCCAGCAGGTTGCCGAGGACTTCCTTCACTTCGTCCTGCCGCGCAGACTGGCATGAAGCGCCGTCGGCCGTGACGACAACCGCGAGTCCCTCCGCCGTCAGGGCGTACAGTCCCGCGACCTCTCGCACTACCGGCACGAGGTCGAAGCGCGCGAGCGGCACCGTCTCCCCACCTGGCATACCGAAGCGACTGAACGCGCGCGCGATCGTGTCCAGCCGGTCGATCTCACCGAGGATGCGGATCGCCGTGTCATCCACCAGCGCGCCGAGCTGCTCCGGCCGGTCACGCCGAACCCGCTGGAGGTGCTGGATACCGAGCCGGATGGGCGTCAGCGGATTCTTGATCTCGTGGGCCACCTGGCGCGCCATCTCTCCCCAGGCGAGTACCCGCGCCGCCCGCGTGGCGCTGGTCAGATCGTTGATCGCCAACACCGAGCCGCCAGGCGCGTCGCCCAGGCGGGCCAGTTGCAGACGATACGTCCGGCCCGCAACCTCGACCTCGAGCGTGTGGGTCGGGGTGCTGCCCCGGCCAAATGCCTCGACAGCGCGCAGCAGGGGCGACCATTCATCAGCCAGCGTGCGCACGAACGAGTCGCCCGGCTGCAGCGCGGTGCCGAGCACCTCGGTGGCCCGGGGATTGGCGATCAGCACCCGCCCCTCGGGATCGAGCGCCACCACCGCGGTGGCGACGTTGGCCAGCACCAGCGCCGTGCGACGGCGTGAGTCCTCCAGCGCTGCCTGCGAGGACCGGATATCGGCGGCCATGCGCTGAAAGGCGACGAACACCTGATCGAACTCGGCCGGAGGTGTCGCCACCACCGGCAGCGGGTGTCCCTGACCGATGGCGGCGGCGGAGCGGCCCAGATCGGCGACCGGGCGGGAGAGGGCGCGCGCTGCCCATTGCGCCGCGAGGAACGAAGCCGCGACGCCGGTGAGCGTAGCGAGCAACAGCACGGCGGCGAGGTCGCGCTGATCCTGGGTCCGGGCCCAATCGTAGGCGAGCTGTGGCGTGGCCAGAATGCCGACCCCACCTGGCGGCCCCGCCTGCGCCACACGATAGCCCACCCGCACCGGGGCGACATACGTGGTGGCCTGCCGCGTCAGCTCGAGTTCATCGCCCAGCGCCAGGCGCTGGAAGACCCTGGCATCCAGCAGCGGCTCGACCAGGGACAGATCTTCCAGAATGGGTGCACTCGCGGCGACCAGGCGGCCACCGCTGTAGAGCAGCAGGTCCGCTTCGAGTCGGTTGGACAGCTCGCGCAACCCCTCGGCGAGATAGTCCCCCGGCTCCTGCAGCAGCCCGCCGGCCGTCAGCACCGCATCGCGAAGTGCGGTGGAGATGAGGAGATCCCGGGTGTGATCCACTTCGTCGTCGAGTCGGCCAAGTCCCCACAGCGTGAAGCCGGTGGCGGGCACGATGAAGAACGCGGCGAGAGTGACGGCCAGCCGCACCTGGAACGAACGCGCCTTCTTCCGGACCTCGACCGACCGTCGCAGCGCCCCGGGACGAAAAGTCGTCACCCACCAGAGCAGCGCCAGCACGACCATATCAAGGACCGTAAGCAAGGCACCGCGCACCAGCAGCAGAGAGAACGTGCCCTGCTCCACCACGACATGGACGTGCCGCGCCCCACCCGGCAGCGCCAGCTGGCGCTCGATCCTGAGCCGGGCCCCCTCGCGCACCCAGGTCGTGGCCCCATCGCGCCTGCTGCCGGGCTCGAACGGCGGCGAGAGCGCCATCTCGTACAGCGGCGGACCACTTGCGGGCGGGCGCAGCAGCCGGGAGAGCCGCGCTGGCGCGAGCAGGCGGGAGCGCGGTCCTGCCACTACGGTCATGATCCGTCCGCTCGGCAGCCGCTGGAGCAGCACGTAGTGCCGGCCGGGCACGCGCATCAACGGAACGACGGCGCGCTGCTGAGTCGAGTCCAGTCCGCCCACCAGCGCCGCCAACAGCGGTGTCGGGACGTCGAGCGAATCCAGCGCCAGCTCATCCAGCCGTCCGCCGTCCCGGTTCCACAGAGCGAGACGCACGGGAAACTCCTGGCCCCCAAGGTCGGAAGCGCGCCACAACAGATACAGGGTGGAAGCGGCGGTGGGCTCGGCACCCCGCGTGGCATCCTCGCCGAGCCGCTCCAGCAGCGGCGTCGCCAGCGGATCCTCGATGTCGCCCAGCCGGGCGAGATCGCGTTGCGCCGCGA
>JANOFA010000598.1:0-3155 GCA_031413355.1 Gemmatimonadota bacterium
CGCTCTGGCTGCTCAGTCGGTGTCCCGCCGAGATAGGCAACCTCAAGCGATTTGACGTCCAGTGGATCGGGAACGGGCGGATGGTCGTAGCCGTCGACCAGATCCACCGGGCCGTAGTAGCTGATCACGCCGCGAATTGGCAGCGTATCGGTGTAGGCCGCCACCAGTGCGAGTTGGGCCCCGGACGAGCGGCCGATCAGTGCCAGCCGGGTTGGGTCGCCGTCGAATTGCGCGACGTGGGCCCGCACCCAGGCCAGCGCCGTACGGACGTCGACCAGCTGCGCCGGCCACTGCCAGCGGGGTGCGTGGCGATAATCGATTGCCACGACGACGTACCGGTGGGCAGCGAGATACCGCGCGAAGGCCGCGTCAGCATCCGGCGCGCCACGCTGCCAGGCACCACCGTAGATCTGGACGACGACGGGGAATGGGCCCGCGGTCGCGGGCTGGTAGATGTCGGCCTGCAGGGCAATGCCCTCCACCCGTCCCACTGGCACGCCCCGCGTGATACGCACATCGCCTGACTGGAGCCCGGTGAACAGTTCGGTCAGCTGGAGCGCTCTGGGCCGCAGCTGGCCACGAATCGAGTCCGGCACGGCGCAGAGATAGTCACTGCCCAGTGCCGAGCGCATCGCGGTATCGAAGCGGCGGGCGGTAGCAGGAAAGCGGAACAGCGGCAGGAGGGAGAGCAGGATGGCTGCAGCGGCACAGAGCAGCGTCGCCCATCGGAGCCAGCCCTGCCCCGCCGCCAGCGCCACTGCGGCACTGATCAGTGCGACCACGACCAGCCACACCCCCGCCTCCGGCGCCCCGACGCTGAGCGTCAACAGCGCGTACGTTGGAGGTGGCACCACACCCCAGAGCGTGACGAACAGGGTGCCCGCGGCAATGAATGCGACGATTCGGGAGAGCGTCATGAGAGCCGTTGGCCGTTGGCCGTTGGCAGCCAGCCGTCAGCCGTGAGTATACTTTCATCCTGCCACCTGCCACCTGTCACCTGCCCCCCCATGCGCCTTCTCCTTGCCCTCACCCTGATCTCCTCCCCGCTCGCCGCCCAGCAGCAGGCCACCTTCGACTGGCCCGCGCTGCAGCAGGAGGCGACCCAGCTGCTGTCGCAGTACCTCCAGATCAACAGCAGCAATCCACCGGGCAACGAGATCGCCACCGCCCGCTGGCTCAAGGCCATCCTCGACCGCGAGGGGATCGAGAATCAGATCCTCGACACCGTGGAGCTTGGGCCGGGGCGGGCCAATTTCTACGCCCGCCTGCGCGGCAGCGGGACCAACTCCGGCGCCCGCACCGCGATCGCGCTGGCCCATCACATGGACGTCGTCCCGGTGACGCGGGAGCAGTGGACCTTCGACCCCTTCGCCGGCGAAATCAAGGACGGCCACGTCCGGGGCCGGGGCGCGCTCGACATGAAGGGCCATGGCATCATCCAGCTCATGGCGCTGATCGCCATCAAGCGCTCCGGCATCCCGCTGCAGCGCGACCTGGTCTATCTCGCCAACGCCGATGAAGAGTCCGACGGCAACGGCGCCATCCGGATGGTCGACCACCATGGCGATCTCATCCGGGACGTCGAGTACCTGCTGACCGAGGGGGCCGATACCCGGGTCGAGAACGGCATGGTGCGCTGGTTCGGTATCGACGTCGGCGAGAAACGGCCGTACTGGACCCGGATGGTGGCCGAAGGCACCACGAGTCATGGATCGGTGCCCATCGGCGACGAGAACCCGGTGCCCCGCCTCGCCCGTGCTATCGCTCGCGTCTCCGCCTGGCAGACGCCGCTGAATCTTTCGCCCGCTGTCGAGCGGTTTTTTCAGGCCCAGGCCAAGGACGCAACCGGAGTCGGCCGCCGCTGGCTGACCAATCCCCGGGCGGCGCTGGCCAGCCCCGCCGGTCGCGCCTGGCTACTGACCGAGCCGGAGCGCAACGCGCTGCTGCGGAACACCATCGCCCCCACCGTACTGGTCGGATCGAACAAGACCAACACCATTCCGCAGCGGGCCTCGGTCGACCTCGACATCCGGCTGCTGCCCGATCAGGACCCGGAACTGTTCCGCGCCGAGCTGGTACGCATCATCGCCGACCCCCGGATTCATCTGGAGGAGATCGCCCCGATCACCCCGCGCTACGATGCGCCGCTCGGCACGCCGCTCTTCCATGCCATCGAGCGGGCCGCGGGAGAGCTGCTGCCGGGGATCCCGGTCGCGACCCCGGTCAGTGCGGGGGCGTCGGACCGGCCGACCTACACCCGGGCCGGCATCATCTGCTACGGACTCGATCCCTACCTGATTCCCATCGAGGAAAACCGCTACCAGGTGCATGGCAACGATGAACGGCTGTCGGAGGCGAACATCGGCTGGGGTGTCCGGCTGTACATCCGCCTGCTGCAGGAAGCGGATCGGGATGCCTCCTGATCCCATCCAGTTGCCCTGCGGGCGCCCATCCACTTCCATCCAGCGCCGCCCCTGCCCATCTTCCCGCCCCGCAGGAAACCGTGTGCGGCACTACGAGGAGATGATTTAATGGCGAAAGTCAGCAAGACCAGGAAGGCCGGGGCTGGACGTGCCACGAAGGCGCGCCCCTCGGCGGTGGCTAATAAGAAGGCGAAGGCGACCACGCCCAAGGCGAAGGTACGGCTGCCTGCCGTGCGAGCCCGCAGCCGCGCCTATGCCGGGCTGCCGCCAGGGATCTGCCGGGTGGAGCAGGAGAGCACCCGCACCTTCGGGTATGTCGTTCGCGTCGGCCACCGCCGGTCGCCCAGGGGCTGGCGGCCCAAGTTTACCGCCTACTTTGGCGATTTCTCCCATGGTGGGAAGAAGCCGGCGCTCGCCGCCGCTACCCGCTGGCTCAAGACGCTCGAGCGGACCGGCAAGGCTCCGGAAAAGAAGTAGGGAGGAGTCCGCCCGGCACCACGCTTGACACTCGCACCACCCGCAGGGGCTGGCGCCGGGCGCAACTCCGTGGCATCATCGTGGCGAATCCCGCTGCGCCATTTTCACCTCCCGGAGCCCTCATGTCCTCATCCATCCGCTGGTCGCTCGCGGCGGCACTGACCCTTGCCACTGCCTGCGCCCCCGCCGCACCCAAGGTCGACCTCGCCGCGGAAGAGACCGCCATCCGGGCCAAAGTGGCCGAATGGAATGGTT